>CAYXJW010000022.1:0-18307 GCA_964465465.1 uncultured Caldisericales bacterium | reverse complement strand
CTGCCTGTTGCCCTGTTCCACCAGGCAACAAAACTATCCCATTGCTTTCCAAAATGCTTTTTAAAGAATGCAACAATTTTCTGCCAAGGATCACTCGTGCGTACTCCATACTCCTTTTTAAGTTTCTCAAGAAATTCTTTTTCCACTTCCTGTTTTTTCTGTGCAAGAAGATCTTTTTTAACCTGCTCATAAACTTCCTTATCACTCAAAGATGCCTTCACTGGAGGTTTCTTTGCGACAAGTTCTATTACAGCATACCCTTGAGGAGTTTTTATAGGGCCTGCAATACCACCAACTTCTAATTTTTCAGCAGCAGCGAAAATCTGAGGTTTATCTTTAGCAGTAAACCAATCGGTAAGCCCTTTATTCTTCTTCAAATTTTGATCATCATTTGACAGTTCAACGGCTCTATCAAAACTCATACCTTTTTTAAGCTGGATTGCAACTGAGGTTGCACTCATTTTCGCTGCATCTTCACTCTTCTTATCGCCATTTTTAAAGGTAAACAATGCAAGTTTTACTTTAACCATTGCAGGTTTATCATACTTTTCATGCATAGGTTTTTTCGCAATAATGTGAATAATATGGTATCCATATTCTGTTTTCACAGGTCCAACAATTGAACCGGGCTTATTGTTAGGATCAAAACAAGCATCTTCAAATGGTTTTACCATCTGTCCTCTGGAGAAATAACCAAGGTTTTCATAACGGGCAACTTCTTTTCCAGATTTTGCCTCTTTTTTATTGAGTTCCTCTGCTTTCTTTTTTGCAAATTCTGCAAAGTTAAACTTATCACCCAATTTCTTTTTTTCCGATAAGAACTCATTGTAAATCTCTTCTGCTTCTTTTTCTTTTTCCTTCCAAACGGATGGTGAAGCATCTTTATCAACTTTCAAAAGGAAATGTTCTGCATCAACTTGATAAGTGGAATTCCAATACTTCTGGATATCAGCATCAGTTATCTTTATGTTTTTGTACTGTGAATCAAGTGCTGCCTGAGCAAGAAGTGGTCGTTCTACATAAGGAGTGAGAACTTTCTTTAGATAGTTTTTGTAATTCTCCATTGATCCATATCGGGCTTCAATAGAATCGTTGAAAATCTTTTCTCCATTCTGCTTTTTCCCTTGCTCTATAATCTGATTAATCTGTTGCTCCATATCTTTATTGAATTTTGCCATATCAATTTTCAAATGGTGTGCCTTTGCATACTGCACAAGTAAAGATTGGTTTATAAGATTGTTCAGTACACTCTTTTCAAGACTATCACGCATTGTAGCATATTTTGGGTCATCAAGATTTATACCATATTGTTTGTACATATTAAGGTAATAATTAAACTGATTTTGAACTTCTTCTTTTTTAATAACCTCTTTACCAACACGTGCTGCAATATCTTTATCCATCTGTCCCCAGGCCCATAGGCCAGTAAATGTAATAATAAGTACGATTAAAACTCCAGAAAGAATTTTAACCCAGAGAGGAACACTCGTCCTCTCATTTTTCACAGGTTCTATTAATCCTTCCCTTCTCATCTTTCTAATTTTACTTTCTCTTCCCATATATTCACCTCTCTAATTGTTGTTTCTATTTTAACATAAACGCTTATCTTTTAAAATTCCACTTCTCAGTGGAGTATTTTTCATTGTAAAGTTTACGGGCAAGTTCCAATTCAAAATCAGTCATCTGAGATTCTACCATTTCTTCACCCATTACTTCTTCCATTCCCTTTTTTAGTGCATCTTTAATCATATCAAAAGTAATTTCCTTTCCTATCTCATCGGAGAGCGAGGAAATTTTCTTTTTTGCCAACGTTGCAAGTCTTTTCCGTTTTTCATCTTCCATATTAAAACAGTAAAATATATCATCAACATTTACCCTGTAAAGAATTGAGCCGTGCTGTAGTAATCCATAACTATTCCTCATTTGAGCCGAACCAACAACCTTTTTTCCGTTTATTAAAATGTCAGAGAAAGTTGGGGCTGCAAAACAGGAAGGAGAAGAAATTTCTCCATCTTCTCTTGAAGAGAAATATGCCTTTCCTCCAAGATACTCTATCGCTTTTATAATTCCCTCGCAAATGTAATGATAAGAGTCAAGCAAACTCATCTCCAAAATTCTGTGCGGCTTTGCAACAGTAATACTGTAAGTGAGTTCTTTATCATGAAGGACAGCCCTTCCCCCTGTAGGCCTTCGAACATAGTCAAAGCCTTTTTCCTTGCAGTGATCTAAATCTACTTCACGCCTCATCTTCTGAAAATAGCCTATGGAAAGCGTAGGTGGAATAAATTTATACACTCTCAATGCAGGAGGAAAGCCTTTTTCCTTCTCTGCAATCAAAAGCGCTTCATCAATAGCCATATTCATGGCTCCGTTATTTTCTCCAGTATCAATAAATCTTATCATACAAATGTATATTTTAATGAAAAAATAGAGAGTGTCAATTGCAAAGATTTAAATGTTTTTCTTTGCTTCTTTCCAGAGTTTATCCTTTTCCCTGGAAGACATCGAATCTAACATACCAGGCGACCTTTTCTTAACGTATTCAAACCTTTTTCCAAATTTATTTACCGCTAAGAATAGGGAATGCGCAGGATCTATCCGAAGAAAACGAGCAAGGTTTATTACGGAGAATAACAGATCCCCTAACTCCTCTGAAATATTTTCTCCTTTATTAATAGCACACTCCACCTCTTTTGTTTCCTCTTTAATTTTTTCAAGGATCTGAGAAACATTATCAAAGTCAAAACCAGCACGCCTTGCATCATCTTGAATTTCAAAAGCAGTTATAAGAGAGGCAAGTATTTTTGAAACTCCTATAGATGCTTTGCCTTTCTTTTCTTCTTTCTTAATTTCTTCCCACTGCTTTAAAACCGCTCCACTCTCACTCAAACGATTCTCTCCAAAGACGTGTGGATGCCTTCTGTACATCTTTTCAAAAATTCCGTTTAGAACTTCTGATATGTCAAATTTCCCTTCCTCTTCTGCAATTACAGAATGGAGAAGAACCTGTAGAGAGACATCTCCCAATTCCTCCTTTATGCCTTCAAAATCTTTCTTTTTGATTGCTTCAACAAGTTCAAGTGGTTCTTCTATTAATTCCGGGATAAGTGTTTCATGAGTTTGCTCTCTATCCCAAGGGCACTGTCTCCTTAAAACTCTCACAAGTTCCATAAATAAATGAAAAGAATGCATTTCTTTGTTTGGGTAAAGCATTAACTTGTTCTGCTCAAACTCATAAACTTTAGAAGAAATACTCTCGCCAAAGGTAATATCTACTTTTTCACTTACAAGTTTGATTGATTTTTCCGCTGGCATTCCTTGATAGACAAAATAAAGTGTAGCAAAAAATGGGGAACGTATTAGACCATCGTTGCAATGAACAAAAAATGGAAACCGGATCGCTTTTAGAAAATCTGTATAGAGTAAAAACTCTTTTATTAAATAGAGATCTGGAGTATCTGGATCTTCCACAGGAAAATGCCTATACTCCATATCCATCGGGATCGTTTCTTTTGACAAACCTTCTTTCGAAAGTGAAACAATCGCCCTTATCCCATTCTGGTGCAACCATTCAATATCCTTTTTATAAGGAAAACCTCCAACTGCAATCTCATTCTTTACTAACCATTTAAAGCGCATTGACCTTCTCCTTACTCAATAAATTTAATACATACCGCAGCTTTTCCAAAGCCATTCCCGGTGTGGTTTCAAAAGAAATGTAATCTTCTCCAATTCTGGCAGATTTATCATTTTCAAGAAAAAATTCTAAACCTCGTGGAGAAATCGTATGGTTCTTATCTATAGACAGAAATATTCTACTACCTTCCTGATAAACCTCTTTTATGCCCAATCTTCTCATAAGCACTTCACACTTCCCAATCTCAAGTAAATTTTTCACGGGTAACGGAAGTTTGCCAAACTTATCAATGAGTTCTTCCTCTACACTGTCCACTTCTGATAAATCCGCTGCTGATGTTATTCTTCTGTAATACTCCATTCTCTCAGCAACAAGAGGAATGTAATCTGAAGGAAGATAATACTTTTCTGCAATGCGAATTTGAACATCTTTTACAGGAATTTTCTTTTTCCCTTTGAGTTCAGCAACTGCCTCATCTAAAAGGCTTATATACATTCCATAACCCACCGATACGATGTGTCCATGCTGTTCTTTACCCAAAATATTGCCTGCGCCCCTCAGTTCAAGGTCTTTCATTGCTATTTTTATTCCAGACCCAACACCAGTAAATTCCTTTATCGTCTCAAGACGCTCTTCAGAGATTGCTCTAAGTCCTTTATCAGGAGTAAACAAGAAATAAGCAAAAGCATTAATGTGGGATCGTCCAATTCTTCCACGCAACTGGTACATCTGGGAAAGCCCAAAATTTTCTGCACCATCTACTATTAGCGTATTCACCGTTGGAATGTCAAGCCCGTTTTCAATAATCGTTGTTGCAATGAGAACCTTTGTTTCTCCTCTGTAAAATGAAAGCATAACATTTTCAAGGTCGTACTTATTCATCTTTCCATGAGCAACTGCAATTTTTGTGTCCCTTCCAAGTGCGTATCTAAATTTCTCAGCAAAACCATATATATCTTCAATTTTGTTATGAATTATAAAAACTTGCCCGTTTCTATCCAATTCAAAGTTAACCGCTTTTTTAACGGTTTCCCAGCTGAACGGAAGAACAAATGTCTTTATCGGTAAACGCCCCGGAGGAGGAGTGTTAATCAGAGAAATATCTTTTAAATTAAGCAAGGCAGAGTGAAGAGTTCGTGGAATAGGAGTTGCAGTAAGCGTAAGCAAATCAATATTTGCCCGAAGTTCTTTGATTTTCTCCTTATCCTTTACACCAAAACGCTGCTCCTCATCAATTATGAGCAATCCTAAATCTTTAAACTTCACATCCCTGGAAAGAATCCTGTGTGTTCCCACTACAATATCCATCGTACCATCTGCAAGCTTTTTAAGAATCCGCTTCTTCTCAGAAGCGGGCGTAAGTCTTGAAAGCATACCTATTTCCACGGGAAACAGATGAAGTCTTTCTCTGAGCGTACGTTCATGTTGCAGGGCAAGAACAGTTGTGGGAACAAGAAAAGCAACCTGTTTGCCATTCATAACTGCTCTGAACGCAGCACGAATTGCTATCTCCGTTTTTCCATAACCAACATCACCACAGATTAAGCGATCCATTGGTTCATTACTTTCCATATCACGGTAAACATCTCTGAGTGCAGCCTCTTGATCATCTGTGAGTTCATACGGAAATGAAAGTGCAAGAATTTTCTCTTCTACTGGAAACGGAGCAAAGGAAAATCCACCTTTCAGTTTTCTTTCCGCTTCTATTCTGAGAAGTTTTCTCGCAAGCATCCTGGCATTTTCAGCAGCCTTTTGTTTTGTTTTACTCCATTCACTTCCGTGCAACTTATTAAGAGAAATAACACGTCTATCTCCTATATATCTTTCAACATATCCAATTCTCTCCATAGGTACATAGAGTTTTTCGCCATTTCGATACTCTATGAGGAGAAATTCCTTTTCCGTTCCATCACGAATAAATGTTTTAAGTCCACGGAAAA
Organism: uncultured Caldisericales bacterium; assembly: GCA_964465465.1. GTDB lineage: Bacteria > Caldisericota > Caldisericia > Caldisericales > Caldisericaceae > AUK232. The sequence continues at coordinate 12,730 of CAYXJW010000022.1, read as the reverse complement.
TGCCAATGCCAAAATCTTTATGAACCACATAGTCACCTTCGTTTAATTCCTCGATAGAGGAGATCTTTTTACCGAAGAGGATCTTTTTTGAACTCCTGCGAATTTCATAGTGAGGGAACAACTCTCTATCAGTGAGAACAATTACTTTATCTGTTTCAAATCCACGATCTGCAAAGCCATTAATAAGGTACAACCCTCTTTCATCTGAAAGTTGAGTTTCAGGAGTAAGTTCATAAAGAGCAAAAAGTTCTTTAACACGCGGCATCTGTTGTGTAATTACAATTACAGACTTCTCTTTCAGATAACTCAAGACAAATTCCTTTAGCGAGGAAAGTGCAGAGAAGTTTTCAGGCATTGAGGATATTCCAGGATCCAATGTATTCTCCCCGGATAAAGCGCTTAAAACAAAATCTGCCCTATTTTTAACTGTTTCTGCAAATAAAGACACTTTTTCAAATCCAAGATCAACAATATCACCTGCTTCAAGGCTTTTATCGTATATGTTTTTTGCATTCTTTAAAAATTCCTCGAAGTTGAGGTCACCAAAAAAAACCACGGTGAAATCTTTTGTGTAGTCCAGCAACGTTTCATATCCAAGATTATCCTTACTCAAAAACGCCGGGTAATAGTTAACTCCCACATTCTCACCGTGCATTATCTTTTCAGCATCAGACAGAAGAAGATCTCTTTTAAATTCACTTTCACTTTTTGCAAAATTCCTGATTTCTTTTACGAGTTTTTCCGTTTTATCAGGACAAACATTATAAAATGAAGAAGAATATATTCTAAGTGAATCGATTTCATCTGCAGAAAGCATCGTTTCTGGATCAATAATTTTTATCTTTTCAACAACGTTCTCATCGAAATCAATTCTATAGGGATGCTCTTCAGAAAAAGGAAACACATCAGCAATTTCCCCCTTAATTGAAAATTCCCCCCTGTTTGCAATTTCTATAACTCTTTCATATCCAAATGCTGAAAGCGTACTTGCAAGTTTTGTAAGTTTAAGAGAATTCCCTACTTTAATAGAAATACTTTTTCGGCTTCTAACACAGTAAGCAGCATCAAAAAGAGACTTCAAAGATGCAACCACCAATTTTCTATTTCTTCCGAAAAATTCTTCCCAGAACCTGAACTTCAGTTCCACATTGCCACTGTCCACAATTCCGTTTTCGTAAGGAAACACACCAAACTCAGGGTAAACTAATGACTTATCAAGCGCCTGTGAAAGGTACTCTGCACCTTCTAAATCGTTAGTAACTATAAGGAAATTTCTATCTGGAAATTCATTCACCAGTGCACTTAAAATAAGAGAATACCTGGCAGAAATCTGTTTTATCCCACCATTTTTTATTTTTCTTAAAAAAGAAGTGTCTTCAAAAAGTATTTTAAAATTAATCCTGTTCATTTTTTCTTGTTCCAGAAGAGTTATATTTCCACTGCGCCTTTTCGAGCCCCTCAAAAATTATATCTTCCACTGCCTCAGATGCAGTTACAACCGATTCCTCAAATATGGGAAGTTCTGATTTTGAAAATTTAGAAAGCACATAATCAATTACATCTTCCTTGCGCAATGGCCTTCCTATACCAAGTCTTACTCTAATAAACCCGGGCCCAATCAGGGAAATAATTGAATACAAACCTTTATGCCCACCATCTCCCCCACCTTTTTTAATCTTCACTTTACCAAGTGGAAGATCCAGATCATCATGAATAACTATTATATGGTCTGTTGGTACCTCAAATGCATCTTGCAGTGGCTTCACTGCTCGCCCAGAGAGGTTCATATATGTTAAAGGCTTCGCAATTACCACATATTTTTCAATACCGTTTTTCCTGACAATTCCTTTGTTGTAAAACGATTGATATTTAATTTTTCGCGGAACAATTTTCCACCTACGGGAAAGTTCGTCAATTACAGCAAACCCTGCGTTGTGCCTTGTTCCCTCGTATTCTTCGCCTATATTCCCAAGGCCTACAACTATAAACATTCGTATTTCACCTCGCTTACAAAAAACATTCTACGAATTTGAAGATTTATTGCAAGAAAAGTAAATAAGAGTAAAATAAAGAAAAATCAAACAGGAGGCAAATATGGGTTCATTAATTTTATGGATTTTGCTTATTGCTGTTGTGCTGATCATAGCATCGAAAAGTGTAATAATAGTAAGGCAAGCAACGGCAGCAATAGTAGAACGCCTCGGACAGTTTTCCAGAAAACTTGGCCCTGGACTACATGTTCTCGTTCCATTTATTGAATCAGTAAGAAAGGTTGTAGATCTAAGAGAACAAGTTTGGGATTATCCATCTCAAGAAATTATTACAAAAGATAATGTGGTGGTTAAAATAGATAATGTAATGTACTATATGATAACAGACCCTGTAAAAGCAACGTATGAAGTGCAAAATGTTGATCAGGCTATTTTAAAACTCTCACAAACAGCAATCCGTAATATCTGCGGAAATCTTACACTTGACGAACTCTTAACATCAAGAGAAAAGGTAAATGAGGTATTGAGGCAGGACCTTGACAAAGCAACAGACCCATGGGGTGTAAAAGTAACAAGAGTGGAACTCAAAGCAATCAATCCGCCTCCAGAAATTCAGGAAGCAATGACAAAACAGATGAAAGCGGAAAGAGACAAACGGGCAATGGTGCTTGAAGCAGAAGGAGTAAAGCAGTCAGCAATTCTCAAAGCAGAAGGTGAAAAACAAGCAAAAATCCTTTCGGCTGAGGGAGATAAACAAGCGAAAATACTCCAGGCAGAAGGCGAAGCACAGGCAATGATCACGATAGGAAAAGCAAAAGGTGCAGCAGCAGAACTCTATTTTGATGGTATTCACAAAGGAAATCCAACAAAAGATGTTATTGCTATTCAGTATCTTGACACACTGAGCAAAATGGCAAACGGAACTGCAACAAAAGTTTTCCTTCCGTATGAATCTTCCGCTTTGCTCGGATCACTCGGTGCAATCAAAGAAATATTCACTGAAAATAAGAAAACGAAAAAATAAATGAGAAAAAGAAGTACCATAAATGCAATTGCTGCAATTTTGTTTACGCTTGTTCTTATAGGTGCAGGCGTTTTGTTCCTGACTGCTAAAAATAAAATTGCTCCACACACAAGCAGTGTGAAAGTTTACTATTACGACCCGATTTCTATGGAACTCGTTCCTGAAACAATTACAACAGAACTCCCTGATAGCGAAGTTTTAAAAATTGAAAAGATCATTGAAATTTTAAAATCACCGGGTAAAAATGGGCTCTTCCCTGTTTTAAACAAAGAAACCATTTTAAATTCAGTGAGTATTGAGAATGGAATCTGTCATCTTGATTTCAGCAAAAGCATTGCAAAAATAGAACCCTACACAGTGAGAAAAGAGGCAATAAGAGTTTACGGAATTGTAAATACATTAACAGAACTGCCAGGGATAAATGCCGTTTCAATAACAATAAACGGAGAGCAGGTAAAATATCTCTGTCGGTACATAGAAATTGATAAACCACTTACACACCTCACATCGGCGCTTCCAAACGGAAAAAATGTATTCATTTACTATGGAACTCCAGACCTTTCTAAACTCGTTGTTCAAAAAAGAAATATTCTATCAGTACAAAATCCCACAGAACTTGGAAAGGAAATATTACAGGAACTCTTAAATGGCCCATTTGGTACAACAATTCCAGAAGGAACAAAAATTAATGACTTCTACATTAAATCTGGTGGAGTAGGTGTTGCAGATTTTAGCGAAGAAATATTAAAAGACCATCTTGGTTCCCGTGGAGAGCAAATAAGAGTACTTGCCATTGTAAATTCCCTTACCGAACTTCCAGATATTAGAAGTGTGCAGATTCTTGTTAATGGAAAAGAGATAGACACACTATACGGAAGTGTGGACACATCTCAACCCATAGAGCGGTTTATGGGAATTGCGCAGGACACGGAAACGCTCATTCCCTATTTTACAATAAAAATAAATGGAGAAACCTTCTTTACCCCGGAAATAATGACATTGAACGGAGAAGATAAATTTGAACAACTTTTTAAACTACTAAAAACTCCTCCAGATGGAGAAGGAACTTATATCGATTCATCTGTAAAACTCACTTCCTATAAAATATCAAAAGAGAACAGATCCTTAACTCTGAAAATCTCCACGCCATCGCAAGAAGAAGATAAACTCTCCAAAATTGCAGAACAAGTGGAACTTTCATTCGGCGAAATCCCTGGTATTTCCCACATAGACATCTATATTAACGGGGTGAAACAGTGATATTTAGAAAAAACAAAAGTAGAAGAATTCTTTACAGCGCAAATTACGTGTACGTCAACGGATCGCACAAGAAAAAATATTCAATCCTTACAGAAAACGGAAAAATCGTGGAAACAGGAAAAAGGGAAATCATAAAGGAACAGTTCCCTTTTACAAAAGAAGTAAAATTTGATGGAGCGATTTACCCCGGTTTTATAGACAGCCATGTACACCTTAATGACCTTGCAAAACTTCTTGATGGAATAGATGGACGAAGTTTTAAATCAATTAAGGAAGTAGAACAACACGTAGAGCATTCAGATAGAAATGAAATTTACATATTCAATTTTGATTTCAACAACACAAAGGACAGCGAATGGGATAACTTATTTAAAAATTCTAAAAAACCTGTTTTCATAACAAGCAAAGATGAGCATTCAGTTTTTATCAACCGGTTAATTACAGAAAAGTACAATATAAAGTTAAACGAAACTAAAGGGGGGATTGTAAAAAAAATTAACGGCAAATTTATTGGGATTCTAAAAGATAAGGCAATTGAACGAGTGCGCTTTTTAATTGATAAACCAGTACCAGTACAAAAAATTCAGAAAGCAGTAGATTACCTTTTATCAAAAGGCATTGTTGGGATTACAAATTTTGATTTTACATTATTTGAATCTCTCCAGACAATGGACAGGCAAAGAGATCTAAAAATAAGAGTTTTTCAGGGGATAAAGTGTAACTACCTTGATGAGGCAATTAAAAGCCGCCTTCAAACTGGGAAGGGAAGTGAATTTTTAAGAATAGGCCCTGTAAAGTGTTTCCTTGACGGATCCCTTGGATCTCAAACAGCACTTATGAATGAAAACATTGGATTTACAGGCGTTCAAACAATGGAGATCCATGAATTTGAAGAAACGGTAAAAAAAGCGAATGAAAACCAACTTCAAATTGCCGCGCATGCAATCGGAAGCAGAGCAGTTGATATAGCACTAAACACTTTTTCAAAGTTTGGAGATCCAGAATTGAGAAACAGAATAGAACACATGCAATTCATCAGCGAAGATAGGCTGAAACTATTAGAAGATACAGAATTTATTGCTTCAATGCAACCTGCCCATTACAAATACGACAAAGTCCTTCTTAAAAAATATGGATTAGAGAATTACACACACTCCTATGACTGGAAATTTCTCCTTTCTTTTAATAAACCGGTAGCATTTGGCTCTGATGCACCGATCGTAGATCCAGATGTTGCAGAAGGAATATACACTGCTGTGTTTAGAGAAAACGATAAAAATATCTCTTTAAAAGAAGCACTTAAATGCTATACTGAAAATGGTGCAAAAGCTAACTTTTACGAAAAAGAAGGAGGACGTATAATAAGAAATATGAACGCTGATTTTGCTGTACTAAACAAGCCTTTTGTTGAAGATTTTGATTCCAATAGAATTAAAACGATGACAACAATAATAAAAGGAGAGGTAGTATGGGAGAGATAGAAGAAAAACTTATAGGATCAATTCTACAGGATAAATTTTTGTTAATTAACGCAATTAAGCATGGCATTTCAAAAGACCTATTTGAAGGAAAAGAGGAGAGGGCACTCGTTGATTTGCTCATCAAAAAGTTTTCAAAAACGGACAATACACCTGATCCAGAAACACTTGCAATAGCATTAGAAGATGCTGGAATTTACACTGAAAGTATGAAAATTCTTATAAGAAAACTCTTTAACGTTGAACCAATTTCTTTGGAAGCGTTAATAAGTTATCTCGATGTTTTAAAAAAGAAAAAGGCAGAAAAAGAACTTCTTGGGATCAGCAATAAAATAAAATTATACGTTGAATCCAGGCACAGGAAAGAAGATCTTACAGAATTTGTAGGCGATGTTATCAACGAGATAAGAGCAATAATTCAAGGAAGAGTTAAAAAATCTCTTAACCCGGTACGAACACAACTGATAATGTTTTCAAGTGAAGTGGAAAACAGAGAAAATTCTGAAAATCATATTCTGGGCTACTCTTTGGAACCATACCACCTGTTAACAGAATCTCTTTCCGGTGCAAGAAGAGGATTTTATTATGCTCTGGCAGGAGCCCCACGAAGGGGCAAAACGAACTTCATGCTTAAACTTGCAACGCATATCGCTAGTAATGAACACATACCAGTGCTTTACTACTCATGGGAGCAAACTTCAAGGGTTTTGTTTTTGAGAATTTTTTCTCAAGAATCTCTTATACCTCCGTATCTACTTGAAACAGCTGACATTGTTAATAATGAAACACTTGCTGAAAGATTTAATATGGGATACGCAAAAATAGAAAAATACATGAACTACCTGTATCTTGTGGAAGGTGGCAGGGAAGATACGGTAAACAAAATAAGGAGTCATGCACTCTCAGTGATGCAGGAAAATGGAACTGATAAAGTCGCGATATTTATTGATTATCTGCAAAAAGTTCCAACATCTATACTGTATCAAGATCTTGCTCAACAGGTTGACGAAGTATCAGGTGGGCTTGCAAATTTATCACTTGAAATTAACTGCCCCATATTTGCAATTTCCTCCTTTGATAAAGAGGGAGTAAAACTTGATACTGAGGAAAGCAAAGCCCGTCCAACAATGTTTAACTGCACCGGTGGAGGCGACATAGAATACGACTCAGATGTTGCAATGGTTCTTGTAAAAGATTTCAAAGATACAAAGGCACTGGAAGAGAAAATAGCAAACGCGATAAACGAAGGACGAATCGATCCAGAACAAATTCCACACTTCGAAATACTAAATCTTTATATAGACAAGAATAGAGATGCACCCTTCGGAGGAAATATAATTATTCAATATCTATTCCTGATTGAGGACAACAACATGATAGAGCTGGGATACAAAAATCTTGAAGAGGAAAGAACATACGCAAAAGTATCAAGGATATTTGAATGGATGCTTGATAATGGCTACCTCGTAAATATGAGAGGAAGAGAATAAAAAAATTTTGGAGGTGAATGATGGTAAATCAAGAATTTGTTAAAAAACTTGTAACAAAAAATGAAAACAAAATTGTTTTACTTGTTATGGACGGAGTTGGTGGACTCCCCAATGAATTTGGAAATACAGAGATGGAAGTAGCGTACACACCAAATCTTGATAACATTGTAAAAGAGGGAATAAGTGGAATTGCAGATCCTGTTTCTATGGGAATTACTCCAGGATCAGGTCCAGGGCATCTTGGAATTTTTGGATATGATCCAGTAAAATGGCAAATTGGGAGAGGAGTGCTTGCCGCACTTGGTATAGGATTCCCTATACAAAAGAAGGATGTTGCAGCAAGAGGAAACTTTGCTACGCTGGACGAAAAAGGAAATATCACGGACAGAAGAGCAGGTAGAATCCCAACGGAAACTTGCAAGAAACTCACAGAAAAAATTCAAAATGAAATTACCGAAATCGATGGAGTCAAAATTTTTATTAAACCTGTAATGGATTACAGATTTGTGCTTATTCTCAGAGGAGAAGGACTATCAGACAAAATTGCAGATACTGATCCTCAAATAACTGGAGTAAAACCATTACCTGCAAAGCCACTTGACGATTCGGCTAAAAAAACAGCAGATATCTTGAACAAATTTATAGAAAAAGCACACAAAATAATAGAAAATGAGCATCCAGCAAATGGACTTCTTCTAAGAGGATTTTCAGAGTATCCTGATATCCCACCGATGGAAGAAGTATACGGACTTAATCCAGCTGCAATTGCAACGTACCCAATGTACAAGGGCCTTGCAAAACTTGTTGGAATGGAAATACTAAACGTTCCAGGAATGGAAATTACAGACGAACTCAAAGTACTTAAAGAAAATTATGAAAAATATGACTTCTTTTACTTTCATGTCAAAAAAACAGATTCCTATGGAGAAGACGGAAACTTTAATGCAAAAGTTCATCTCATAGAGGAAGTTGATAAAATCATAGTTCCAGAGATTTTAAAACTTAATCCCACGGTATTTGCAATTACTGGAGATCATTCCACTCCTGCAAAAATGAAGCAGCACAGTTTTCACGGAGTACCATTTGTTTTATTATCACCCTATGCACGGCCAGATAGAGCAGAATACTTCTCTGAACGTGAAATAGGCACAAAAGGAGGGCTTGGAAGGTTTGAGGCAAAAAATGAAATTATCCTTATGCTTGCCCATGCATTAAAACTTAAAAAATTTGGTGCATAATGAAAATTTCTCTTTTCCTCATTGGTGACGAAATAATAAGCGGAGAAAGGGAAGATATAAATGCACATTACCTGATGAAAAATCTCGGAGAGTGCGGATTGAGACTCTCCGAGATTTTAATAACAGGCGATGATAAAGAAGAAATAGGAAGAGGAATAAAATTTTTATTGAGCAGTAGTTCAGATATTGTAATAACCTCCGGGGGATTAGGTCTAACTCCAGACGACATCACAATAGAGGCAATCGCTGAGGCATTAGATAGAAAAATTGTATATGATGAAACTGCAAAAAAACTCGTAAGAAAAAGTTTAAAAAGATTAGGAAGAAACATTCCAGAAGAAACTGAATTTGAATTCTATAAAAAGATAGAAGGTGCAACTCTTATGGAAAATTTCGTTGGAGTTGCTCCGATAGAAAAGTTAGTAATAGACAATAAAACAGTTTTTATACTCCCCGGAGTTCCAAAAGAATTTAGAGAAGCAATAGACAGATATATTTTTCCCGTAATTGCACAGTTGAAAAGTGTAAATAACAAACAAACTGTTGAATTTTTGATTAACGCAAGGGAATCCGAGGTGGTAAATATACTAAAAAATGTAGAAAAAAATTTTTCTGTTAAAACTGCTTCTTATCCTCCAGTTCTGGATAATGAAAGATACTTAAAAATAAAACTCACCGGAGCAAATGAAGATGTTCAAAAAGCAAAAGTATTTTTTGAAAAAGCATTAACTAAAAAGGGCATCAGAATTGAAAAGGAAATTTCCTGATAAACCCATTCTTGCGGTGGGTGGAATTATTAAAAGTGAAGGAAAAATTTTACTCGTTAAAAGAAAAAATCCTCCCGACAAAGACTTGTGGAGTATTCCGGGTGGTGCAGTGGAAACAGGAGAAACACTATTTCAAGCAGTTCAACGGGAAATAAAAGAGGAGTGTGGAGTTTCAGTGAATAATGGTAAAATCATTGCAATAATAGACAAAATATACAGGAGAAGAGAAAAAATTCAATATCACTACTGCATTGTTGATTTTCTATTTGAAAAGTTTGAGGGATATCCTGTCTCTGGAAGCGATGCACTTAGTTTAAAGTTCTTTGATTTTAAAGAAATTCTAAAAAGTCGCAATATTCCCCAAAGTGTTAAACAACTTGTAATAAAAATACAATCAAGTCAAAACAGTTTTCCTATATATATGCAATCTATTGAAAAATAAAAAAGAGCCGCCGTTAAAAACAACAAGCAGCTCTTTTTTCCACCGTGAAAACCTTCTTATGATTTCGAATAGGTTGTTTTTCCACCTTTTTCAACAAAATGGCATGCAACATAATGCCCATCACCAATATCAATTAATGGAGGAGTTTTTTCCGCACAGATGGGCTTTGCATACATACAACGCGTCCTGAATGGACAACCTGAGGGCGGGTTAATAGGAGAAGGTATATCTCCCTGTAAAATAATCCTTTCTTTCTTCACGTCAGGATCAGGTATAGGAATTGCGGAAAGAAGAGCCTGCGTATAAGGATGCAACGGTCTATCAAAAAGTTCTTTGGTATCCGCAACTTCCATTAAATGCCCCAGATACATAACACCTACTCTATCGGACACATGCCTTACAACAGCAAGGTTATGTGCAATGAAAAGATACGTCAATGCCAGTTTTTGCTGAAGTTCAAGTAAAAGGTTCAAAACCTGAGCCTGAATTGAAGCATCAAGTGCAGAAACTGGCTCATCAGCAACGATGAACTTCGGGTTCAAAACAACAGCCCTTGCAATTCCAATTCTCTGCCTCTGTCCTCCTGAAAATTCATGAGGATACCTGTGCAGATATTCAGGCCTCAATCCTACGAGTTTCATAATTTCTATAACTCTTTCTTCCTGTTCCTTCTTTGTTCCAATTTTATGCACTACAAGAGGCTCTCTAATAATCTCACCAACAGGAAGCCTTGGGTTGAGTGAACCGTAAGGATCCTGGAATATAATCTGCATATCTCTGCGTAACGGCCTCATCTGAGAAGCATTGTAGTCAGAAATATCTGTACCTTCAAAAATAATATGCCCGGCAGTAGGTTCATGGAGTTTTAAGATTGTTTTACCAGTAGTTGTTTTTCCACTTCCACTTTCACCCACAAGTGAAAATGTTTCGCCCTCATAAATATGGAAAGAAACATCATCAACCGCTTTTACCCACGCAACGGGCCTGCTGAAAACTCCACCAAGAACGGGGAAGTATTTTTTAAGATTTTTTACCTCAAGAATTATTTTCTTATCGCTCATGATACCTCCTCTTTCACATTAACCGGGTGGAAACAACGAACCAGATGATTCGGTGTAACTTCTTTTAACTCCGGCATTTCTTTTCTGCAAATATCCGTTGCGAACGGGCATCGCGGGTTAAAATGGCAGCCTTTCGGCATTCTGTATGGACTTGGCACCATGCCCTCTATTGCAGGTAAAGGCTCTTTTGTTTTTTCCGAAAGCAAACTTGGTATAGATTGAAGCAAACCATAGGTATAAGGGTGGTGTGAATTCTTAAATACACTTCGTACATCCGAATATTCCACTATTCTACCTGTATAAGTAACTGCAACAGAATCCGCCATTTCAGCAACAAGCGCAAGGTCATGGGTGATGAATAAAATCGCCATTCCTATCTTCCTCTGCAAATCTTTCATAAGTTCAAGGATCTGTGCCTGAATTGTAACATCAAGCGCAGTGGTTGCTTCGTCAGAGATGAGAAGGTCTGGATTGCAAGATATTGCCATTGCAATCATTGCCCTCTGTCTCATTCCACCACTCATTTCGTGTGGATACTCATCAAACCTTTTTTCAGGATCAGGAATTCCAACAAGATCCAGAAGTTCTATGGTTTTTTTCTTCGCCTCCTCTTCACTAACATCTTGATGGGTAAGAATTGCTTCCATTATTTGATCACCAATTGTATAAACTGGATTTAAGGCAGTCATCGGCTCCTGAAAAATCATCGCTATTTCAGAACCGCGAATTTTTCGCATTTCTTCTTCACTTTTTTTCAACAGGTCTTCTCCTTTGAAGATGATCTGGCCACCCACAATCTTTCCAGGCGCATCAACCAGTCGCATAATGGAGAGCGAAGTAACACTTTTACCACACCCACTCTCTCCAACAAGCCCGAGTACTTCTCCTTTATGCATTGTAAAACTTACTCCATCAACAGCCCTTACCACGCCGTCTTCCGTGTAAAAATAAGTTTTTAAATCTTTAACTTCTAACAGTACCTCTTTTTCCATAATTCACCTCTATCTGTATAGCCTTGGGTCAAGAGCATCACGCAATCCATCTCCAAGGAAGTTAAACGCAAGCGTAGTAATAAATATAGCAAGGCCAGGCCACCACATAAGCCACGGTGCAGTAAGCATAAATGTTTGAGCTCCATTTAACATATTTCCCCAACTGGGAGTTGGCTGCCTTATTCCAAGTCCAAGGAATGAAAGTGTAGCCTCATAAATAATGTTTCCACTGATTGCAAGAGTTGAAGCAACAATTACTGGCGCAAGAGAGTTAGGAAGAAGGTGTATCCACATTATTCTACCCGGGGTTTCACCTATGGCGCGGGCTGCCTCTGTAAATTCCTGCTCTTTAAGAGAAAGTACCTCGCCTCGCACTAAACGTGCCACCCCCATCCAGCTGAATATCGAAATAATGAATATAATTGTCCAGAGAGAACCTTTAATTACTGCACTCAAAACAATCATCAAAGGAAGAACGGGGAGAGAAAGCATAAAGTCGGTAAAACGCATAATAAGCATATCAGTAATTCCTCCGAAATAGCCGGAGATCAGTCCAAAGAATAAGCCAACAACAGCGCCTACGATACTACATATAAACCCTACTGCAAGTGAAACACGGCCACCATACAACAACCTGGACCATGCATCTCTTCCCATACTATCAAGGCCTAATGGATGCCCGGGCCCTGGAGGTGCAAGTTCAGGACGAGAAGCCCAGGGAACAGATTTAATATAAGAATAAGGATTATTTCCGAATGAAAGTGGCTTGGCAAAAACAGCCATAAGTATAATAACAACAAGTACCCAAAGAGATACCATTGCTATCTTATGTTTTTTAAGCCTTTGAAATACTTTTCTCCAATAACTGTAACTTTCGCTTGTATTCATTCCACCTTCAACATAATCTTCGTTTGCCATAAATTCCTCCTAACTATACCTGATACGCGGATCAGCAATTGCATAAAATATATCCGCAAGGAAATTTCC
>CAYXJW010000021.1:0-12577 GCA_964465465.1 uncultured Caldisericales bacterium | reverse complement strand
ATGCGTATGGGGGTGCTGGGGTTCGACGGATAAACAAAGCATACCGACGCAGGCAGAGGATGGCGGTTGGCCTCTTTAAAAATCCGCCGAAAAAATAAACGCCGAAAATAATTTTGCTTTAGCTGCATAAGACAGCTAACGTTTCGGGAGAGTCTCCGCCCGCAAGGCGCCCGAAACGTAGGACTGCGGGCCGTTTATGGCAAGGTGTGTCCGAGCCGTGCCATAAACGTATAAAAATCGGACTATCCTCTTCGTTCCGTGTCGCTCCGGAAGAAGAGGAGAAATTAAAGAGCGACTAAGCCTGTAGTCTGGCGGTATGTAGTGTTTATCCGGACGCGGGTTCAACTCCCGCCACCTCCACCAGAGTTTATGATGTATATATTCACCTGATAAAAAGTTCCCATTAAGTGAAAAATCAACAGGTATTGGATATATTAATCTTGTAAGAATGGATTAAATCTTTTTTCTTCACCTATTGTGCTTTCTTCGTTGTGTCCAGGAAATATCACTGTTTCATCTGGTAGAACGAGTAGTTTTTTCTTTATCCCTTCTATCATTTTTTTAAATGCGTTTTTGAAGTTTTTTGCTATTCCCACTGTTCCAGAGAATAGTGTATCTCCTGTAAAAACAAATCCGTTTCCGTAGAGTGCAATGCTTCCAGATGTGTGTCCAGGAATGTGCAACACTTTAAGGGAGATATTCCCTATTTTAAGAATTTCTCCTTCATCTATAAAGATATTTGCATCTGGCGAAATAACGGTAATGCCAAAATTTTTTGAACCATTCAGTTCGGGAAATCTAAGCATTTCTGCATCTTCTTTATGAATTGCAAGTTTGGAGAGCGGAAAGTTGTTTTTCAGGAATCCGTTTGCTGCTATATGGTCGAAGTGTCCATGAGTGTTTATTATGTATTTTAATTTTTTGTTCAGTGATCTAATAAATAAAAATAGTGTTTCTTTTTCATGTAGCGTTGTGGCAGAGGGGTCTATTACTCCAACCTCTCCGCCACTTTCCAGAATGTAGCAGTTCGTTTCTAATTTTCCGAATTGAAAAACATAAATTTTAGCATTTTCAAACTCAAATTTTTCCATGCTTTTGTATATCGTCAATAGGTTCTTTTGGCATAATAGCACATAGCACAAAGTAGGCAACAATCCCAATCACGAAACCACTGAATACCGTTATAATTACCCATAACACACGGACTAAAGCGGAATCAAGTTCAAGGTATTTTGCAAGCCCTCCACAAACACCGCAAATTGATCTATCAGTTCGTGAGCGGTATAGTTTTTTTTCTGAGGCATTCTTTTGTTTTGTTAAAACTTCTTTTGCACACTCCTTGCAATAGAGTTTTCCTTCTATGTACACTGCATCTTCTGGACACACTCCTTTTCCACAGTTTGTACAGGGACCTACGGCATCACGGCCTGGATCTTTATAGCACTTCATTTATACTCCCTCCGGCATGATGAGCCACAGCAGTACGTATAGTAGTGTAAGTGTTATTATGCCAACTCTTGGTATAAATAGAAGTAAAATAAATAAAATGCGAATGATTGTTGGATCTACTCCAAAATACTCTCCGATTCCCCCGCAAACACCTGCGAGCATCCTATTTTTTATTGATCTATGAAGTGTTTTTGGATGCTCTTCTTCATATTTTATCTTTTCAGCACACTCTTTGCAGTACAGTTTTCCATCAATTACGACGGCATCTTCCGGGCATATTGCTTTTCCGCACCGCTTACATACGCCTATTGCCTCTCTATCCGGGTGATTATAGCATTTCATTTTTATCCTCTCCTTTCTCTGTTTGGTTTAAATATAACGAGTATTCCAAGAATAATTAAAATCAATCCTATACCGTATGTTCTTGCGTATCTGTAAAAATTTTCTGGGATGTTTATTGTGGATAAAATCCAGAATAAGATTCCAGAGAGCATTAACACAACTCCCCAAAGAATTTTTCTTGGTGAATAGTTTGAAATCAGGGCAGGAATTACAATTCCAAGCCCAATTGATAGAAGAATTGCGCCTACTATGGAAGAAAATGAGCAGTAAACGATGCCGAAAACAAAAAGCAAAATTGCAATTCCAAAAAATGCTGTTGCAAGTGAGAAAGATGCATCGTTTGTTTTCTGGAACATTCTTTTTATGCCGTAGTAAAAGCCTTCCATCACGAGGATTAATCCGATAAAAAGCCAGAATGTACTATTTACTAAATTAATGGCATTTAGAATATAAGTAATACCGAATGAAACGAGTATAGCACCTAATAAAAATCTCCCATCGTTTTCGCTCATTCTTTCACCTCCTTATCTGTACTTTTCCGCCACTTGTTATATTTATTTCAAAGTGGGGTTTTCCAATATCCCCATACGTGAAAACACGTCCCTTTTCCGGGAGTGTTGAATTCAGGAAGGGCATATCATTGATTATGCCCATTGCTGCAGTTATTGTAAGTCTTGCCGGGTTTTTGCCAATTTCGATCTCTGTTTTTCCTATACCTGTTGAGATATTTGCAGTGAGAGGTGGGTGGGTTTTTGAGAAATCAAATTCAAAATTTCCAGTTCCACCTTCATATGTAAATTCTGAAAGTTTTGTTATCGAGTTTATTTGAAAATTACCCACTCCTTGCTTTATTTTTAACGAATAAAACACCCCACTGTTTACCGTGCAGTTTCCGGTACCGGTTTTTACGGTGCAGTGCGATACTGAATTGTTGCTCATTGTTATGCTTCCCACGGCACCTGTCAGATTGAGTGTGTCAGCGTTGCAATTTTCAACAGTAATTTCTCCTATTTTTGCATAGATTTTTCCGGTTTCAATTTTTGAAAATGGCAGAGAAATATGTATATTGCCAAGTTTATTGTCTATGTCCAAATTTGCCTTTTTCACCATCGGAGGAATGCCAATTGTTATATAACTATCTTCGTTTTTATGCCATAGGTTGAAGTTTGTTGCTTTTACTGTGAGTATTCCATTTTCGTATGACGCATCCGGGTGTATATTTACTCCGTTTATTGTAATCTTTGAGTTGGAGTTTTGCACATTTATTATTTTTAAATCGCTTCCATTTATATTAGCATTTATTGTTATCGTGTTTTCTTTACACGCAAATGCGAGCGCTGGTTTTTGCACAGTGTTTCCATTTCTGTTTTTTATAATCAGCGCCATAAGAATGATCCCGCCTATTATAATAGCAGAAATTATGATTGCAAGAATTACAGCCTTTATTGATTCTTCACTTTTTACTGTTTCTTTTTTTTGCATTGTGCTTTTTAATTCTTCAAAACATTCTTTGCAGTAGATCTTTCCATTGTAGGTAATGGCACACTCCTTGCAAAGAGGTTTTTTACATTTCGAGCACACTGCTACTGCTTCTCTGTCTGGATGGTAAAAGCAGTGCTCCATTAACATCACCCCCTTCGAGATACGTTGAAATGAGTATAGATGTGTAGATACCTGTTGCAGCGGCATAGAGGAAAACGAACAGCGGAGGACTCATAAATAAAAATTCTGGAATGGAAATTGCAGAGAAAATAACCTTTGGTATGGGTGTTCCTGCAATAATGCGTATGCTTTCAAGTGAGAGGAAAAACATAAAAGGGGCAAGCAAAATACTTTTTATTAGTATTCCTATGCGTTTGTGCCTCTTTATTTTTCTCATCACCTGCACTGTAAAATCCAATCCTGTCTCTGTTTCCCTTAATAAATTTAGTGCTTCTATGAATTCTCTTTCCTGCATTTTTCTCACCACTATTTAATACTCCACTTTTGCAGAAAAGGTTACAAACTTTTATGAAAGTTTTTTGAGTTTTTGTTTGAGCAGTTTAAGTTCCCTTTTTCGTTTCTCGTTGTCTGGATTTTTCAAAAGCAATTTTTCAAGATAGGCAATTCTGCTTTTTATCTTATTTGCTTCTTTTTCATTGTCTTTCTTTTGTTTAATCTCTTTTTCTACTTCTTTTTTGTAGGGAATGAGTTTTCCGTTTTCCATTTTTAGAATTTTGTTTGCGATATTCTTTAATACATACCTATCGTGTGTTACGATGAGAATTGTTCCCTTGTAGTTTTTCAATGCATTTAACACGGTTTCTTTTAGTGAAATGCTCAAATGGTTTGTAGGTTCGTCAAGAACGAGGAAATTTCCTTTAATGAGAGATACTTTTGCAAGGAGGAGCCTTCTTTTTTCTCCTCCGCTGAGTTCTGAAACGGTTTTAAAAACTTCATCACCTGTGAAATCAAACAACGCAAGAATATCTCTTGCCTCTGAGATTGTGTATCCAGCATCTGTTATCTGTGAAACGAGAGTCGTTTTTGGATCCATAACAAATGCATCTTGAGGAAAATAACCAATTTTTATACCTGGGCCTACTTTTACTGTGCCTCTATCCGGTTTCTCTATGCCTGCTATTACTTTAAGTAGTGTGGATTTTCCACTTCCATTTTTCCCAACGATACCAACTCTTTCTCCTCTTTTTATGAGGAGGTTTACTCCTTTCAAAACTTCATTTTCACCGTAACTTTTGTAGAGATTGTTAATTTCAACCACCTTTTCTCCGCCACGCAGTGCAGATTCCATTTTCACTTTTATTTTCGTTTCCTTTTCTATTTCAGGAATTTCTATTTTTTCAATCTTCTTTTCTCTACTTTTTGCTTGTGCAGATCTCGTTCCATACCGGAATTTTTCTATAAACGCCCTTTCTTTTTCAATATATTTGAGCAATTTTTCTCTTTCTTTTTCAATTTTTTCATCTTCCGCTTTTCTAAGGGAAACAAATTTTTCGTAGTCTCCCGGGTATTCTCTTATTTTTCCTCCGCTGAGGTACAGGATGTGCGTTGCGATTTTGTCGATAAACGTTCTATCGTGAGAAACGATGAGCAGATCGCCTCTAAATTTCTTCAAAAGTTCTTCAAGAAGTTCTATCGTTTCAATGTCAAGATGGTTTGTTGGTTCGTCCATAATGAGTATTTCGGCTTTTGAGAGAAGTGCTTTTGCAATTTCACACTTCGTCCTTTCGCCACCGCTCATTTCGTACATCTTCCGATTTATAGTTTTCTCACTCAAACCGATTTTGTCAAGCATTGTAAAGATTTCTTGCTTATAAGTGTATCCTCCTGATTCTTCATATTTTGTAAGTAGAGATGCGTATTTTTCTCCGTATTCCCCTCGCTTTTCCATTTTTTCAAGTTCATTTTCAATTTTTTTAATTTCAGAAAATGCAGATTCAATTTCTTCAATTCCAGTTCGCTCGATTGCCGGTATCTCCTGTGGAACGTAGGCAAGTTTCCCTTTTTTAATAACAGTGCCTGAATCAGGATAAAGATTACCTGCTATAATTTCGAGCAACGTTGTTTTTCCGGTTCCGTTTTCACCTATTATTATTTTCTTCTCTCTGTTTACTGAAAAATTCACACCGTTTAAAATCTTTTTGCCTGCATTTATAAATGTAATTTCGCTAACCTGAATCATATCATCTCCGTTTTGAAAATTTGTTTATATCATATAAAATGATTCTATATTTTACAAATGAATGTGAGGTGGAGATGGATATAGAAAAAGAAATACTCGCGGCAGTTGAGGATTTTGCAAAGAAGCACATTGCCCCGTTTGAAGAAGAAATAGAAAAAGAAGGGAAACTTGTTGAGGAAAAGTTTCGTGAACTTGGAAAGCATGGTTTTATAGCAATTCCTTTCCCGGAGAAGTACGGTGGATTGGGGCAGAGTTTCGAATTTTATGCAAAAGTTGCAGAAAAAATTGCTTACGAAAGTGGAACGCTTGCCGCGGTACTTGGCGCACATTCTCTCTCTATCTTTTCCATACTTTTAGGTGGAACAGAATCGCAGAAGGAAAAGTATCTACCCGGAATGATAAGAGGAGAACTTATTGGTTCTTTTGCACTTACCGAGCAGAATGCCGGTTCTAACCCTGCCGATATTGAAACAAAAGCGGTAAAAGATGGAGATTTCTACATTCTTGATGGAACAAAAGTTTTTACAACAAATGCTGGACTTTCTGATGTTTATGTGGTTATGGCAAAAACTGATCCTGCACGTGGAGCAAGGGGGATCTCTGCGTTCATTGTGGAAAGAGGTGATACTGGTTTTTCTGTTGGAAGACAGGAAAACAAAATGGCACTCCCTGGACTTCCAAATGCGTCTTTGTTTCTCAACAGTGTTCGCATACCGAAGGACAGACTCCTGGGCAGAGAAAACCTTGGCTTCATCATTGCAATGAAAACACTTGATCTTGGAAGAATCACTGCTTCAGCGGGTGCAACAGGACTTGCGAGACGTGCACTTTACGAGGCTGTAAAATATGCCAGGAGGAGAGAGCAGTTTGGAAAATCGATTGCTTCTTTTGAGATGATTCAGAGTTACATTGCTGAGATGGGTACTGCTGTTGAATCTTCTGAACTTCTCTTTTTGAAGGCAGCAAAACTCAGAGATGAAAAGAGTAGAGACCTTCCGAAATTTGCTGCAATTGCGAAGTACTACTCTGCAACGGTTGCAGCGGATATTGCAAGAAA
Organism: uncultured Caldisericales bacterium; assembly: GCA_964465465.1. Taxonomy (GTDB): domain Bacteria; phylum Caldisericota; class Caldisericia; order Caldisericales; family Caldisericaceae; genus AUK232. The sequence continues at coordinate 6,047 of CAYXJW010000021.1, read as the reverse complement.
AGCAGTTCAAATTTTTGGCGGGTATGGTTTCATAGAGGACTATCCAGTGGCGCGTCTTTACAGAGAGGCAAAGATGTATGAAATCATAGAGGGGACGAGCGAAATTCAAAAACTTATAATAGCAAATTCAATAATAAAGGAGACAGAGTGATATGTACATAGTAATTTCTGGAAACATTGGTGCGGGAAAGACATCACTTTCCCAGATCATTTCAAAGGAAATGGGATTTAGCGTTTATTTTGAAGATTTCCACAGCAACCTTTTTCTTAAAGATTACTACAAAGATATGAAAAGATGGGCATTTGCAACTCAGATGAATTTTCTTGCTCTGAGGTATGAGCAACTTGTTCACCATGTATTGCTTTCTAAAATCCCCGCTGTGCTTGATCGTTCAATTTACGAAGATAGGGAAGTTTTTGCTCGGGCACTTCACGAGGAGGGGTTGATGACTGATGCAGAGTGGGAAGTTTACAACAAGATGTACAGGCTTATGGTTGATAATTTACCAACTCCCAACCTTATGATTTACCTTGAAAAAACAATTGATGAACTGATGCGGAATATTGCAAAACGCGGGAGAGATTTTGAGAAAATACCACGTGAATACCTTGAAAGCCTTGATAAACGTTATAAAAAATTCTATGCAAATTGGCACTTTCCAAAAATTAAAGTAACAACTGATATTTATGAGAATAAAGACGCAATTTTAGAGAAAATTAAAAACGCTCTTTACCGCTCTGTTTATGAATAAACCGGGCAATGCAGCAGGGAATAATTTGAAAACAGTAGAGAAAATTTACGAATTTACACTTAAAGAGTTTCACAACGTTTTTGATTACCTTGATAAGATTGATCAGAAACTTGCAACGATTATCTCTGTTGATGCAGTTATTGCTTCAATTCTTTTACCCAACGAATTTTTTGAAAAAAGCGGAGTGCTTGGTGTCAAAAATTTCCTGCTCCTTCTTGGACTTATTCTCATTATTATCTCTATGGGTGTCTGCATAAGAGGTTATCTTGTAAGGGATTTCAACTTTATTGACACGGAAAAGACATTGGGGGATTATCGAGAGCGTGAATATAGCGAAGCGATTTCTGAAATGGCCGGGAAACTTGCAAAAGCGCACAAAGATAACCTTAAAATTCTTAATAAAAAAGTACGCTGGATGAATGCAGGTTTTCTGTTTCTCATTGCAGGCATTATTTTAATTCTTGTTTCAAAGACAAGATGGAGATAGGGTTTTCTTTTCTTGAAATTATTTATTGCAAATAAATTTTTACGTGCTATAATGGTGCCATCTGCAGGCAGGATGCAGAAATATTTTTTGGAGGTTTAGTATTTTGGAAAGACTTACAGGTAGAGTAAAGTGGTTTAACGCACAGAAAGGATACGGTTTTATCGTACCCGACAACGGTGGAAAAGATCTCTTCGTTCACTACTCCGCAATTCAGTCCGATGGCTACAAGACGTTAAAAGAAGGTCAGAAGGTTGAGTTCGAGGTCGACAGCAGCGACAGAGGTGACAAGGCAGTAAACGTTACAGTAATTTCCGAGTAAATCAGCTGATTCACTTAGATTGAAAACTGCAATCCCCGCTTGAAAAAGCGGGGATTTTAATTTTCCGCACTTTTGATTAATATATCCTTATGATGAAGAAAACACTGATAATAACGGAAAAGCCGTCAGTAGCGCGTGATATAGCAAATGCGCTTGGCAGGTTTGAAAACAAAAAAGACTATCTTGAAAACGAAAATTACGTGATTACGTGGGCGCTTGGCCACCTCGTAACATTGTATGAACCAGAGGACTACAACAAAAAGTTGAAATTCTGGACACTTCAAGAACTTCCTATTATACCTGAAGAGTTTAAATTTAAGCCAATCAGGGAAACAAAGAAAAGATTCAATGCCGTGAAGAAACTCATAAACAGAAAAGATGTGGGTACGATTGTGAATGCTTGCGATGCCGGAAGGGAAGGGGAATTAATTTTTAGAAACATTTTGAGGCTTATTCCTCCAAAAAACAAAGAGGTTAAAAGGCTCTGGCTTTCTGCAATGACGAAGGAAGAGATTACAAAAGCATTTAAAGAGTTATATGATTCTTCCAGTTTTGATTTACTCGGGGAATCTGCAACTGCAAGAATGGAGAGTGATTGGCTCGTTGGAATTAACGCAACTCGTGCGTTTACGAGAAGATGGGGAACGATTCTATCCGTTGGAAGAGTGCAAACCCCAACGCTTAATATTATTTGCTCCAGAGAAAAGGAAATAAAGGCATTTAAGAGTGAGAAGTATTATGAACTAAGAGGCAAGTTTGAAAATGGAGACAATTATGAAGGCATTTATATTGATAAAAAAGGCAACAGCAGGTTAAACTCTTTAGAAAAGGCAAAATTATTAAAGGAGAAGACTGAAGGGAAAAAAGGTGTTGTAAAAAATGTTAAGAAAAGCACTGTTAAGAAAGCACATCCGTTGCTTTATGATTTAACAGAACTTCAGAGGGATGCGAACAGGCGGTTTGGGTATTCTGCGCGAAAAACATTGAGCATTGCTCAAAAACTTTATGAACAGAGAAAACTCATTACTTATCCAAGAACGGATAGCAGATACCTGCCAGAAGCAATGGTGCCTGAACTTCCCGGAATATTAGAAGGAATTTCTATAACACCATATGAGAAATTTACCACAGAAATTCTTTCATCTCCTCTGAAACTTGATAAAAGAACAGTGAACGATAAAGGTGTGAGCGATCATTATGCAATAATTCCAACAGGGAAAAGCGAGCAAATCAGAAATTTAACCTTAGAGGAAGCAAATGTGTTTGATCTCATCGTGAGGAGATTTCTATCCGTTTTCTATCCTGCTGCTATCTATGAAAAACTTTCCTTTATTACTGTTGTCGAGGGGGAAAATTTTAAATCTGAATTTTCACGTTTGAAAGATCCCGGTTGGATGAAAGTTTACGGTGCATCTGAAAAACCAGAACTCATTGAAATAAAAAACGGTACGGAATCTGTTTTGAAAAAAGCAGACATATCGGAAAAAGAAACTCAACCTCCACCACGATTTACCGATGCAACCATTTTAACTGCTATGGAAACTGCAGGTAAACTTATTGATGATGAAGAACTCAGGGAGGCGATGAAAGAGCGAGGGCTTGGAACTCCGGCAACCCGTGCTGCAATTATTGAAAGGCTCATAGAAGTTGGATACGTTGAAAGGAATGGAAAATTTCTTGCGCCGCTTGATAAAGGAATGCGGCTTATAGACCTTGCTTCGGAGGTTGGAACTGAGGAGGTGCTCTCACCAGCGCTTACAGGTGAGTGGGAGAAGAAACTGAGAGATATTGAAAAAGGGCTTTTAAAATCAGAAAAGTTTATGGAGGAGATAAAAAATCTCACAGTTTCAATTGTTAATAAAGTAAAGAGTTATGAGGGAAATTACAGTATAAACAGAGGAAGTGGCGAACCTGTTGGGAAGTGTCCAAAGTGTGGTGGTAACGTTATTGAAACGGCAAAGGCATTTGTTTGTGAGAATAAAGAAAAAGGAACGTGTGATTTCATAATATGGAAAAAGTTTGCAAATAAAACGCTTACTCTGGAAGCGGTTGAAAAACTTCTACGTGGTGAAAAAGTAAAACTTACAGGAATTCGTGCAAAATCTGGACGTTATTTTGATGCGGATATTGTAGTTAAAGATGGAAAACTTGCGTTTGATTTTCCTGATGTAAAAACTGATGTGATGGTGAACAGTGAACCTGTTGGGAAGTGTCCAAAGTGTGGTGGTAACGTTATTGAAGGGAAAGACACATTCTTCTGTGAAAACAGAGAAAATGGCTGCAATTTTTATATAAAGAAAACAATGGGAAACAAAGAAATCACACGTGAAATTGCATCTGAACTTTTAAAAAATGGAAAAACAGAATTTATGAACGACTTTGTTTCGAAATATGGAAAGAAATTTTCAGCGCGCCTGTACATAAGTGATAACGGAGTGGTAAAATTCGAATTTAAGAAAAGATCAAAAACGAACAAGAAAACTTCTGAGAAGAAAAAACCTCGTAAGAAAGCAAAATCTAAAAAATGAAAATCATCGTAGGTGGAGCAGAGAGCGGCAGCGGAAAAACTACTTTTATACGGTTAATATTAAAACTTTTTCCTGCGCGGTTTAGTGTTGTAAAGATTTCTGTTTCAAATGATTTTATCTGCGAGACAATAGTGCAGAGGGAAATTTTAAATACTCCCAACAAGGACACGTATTACTTTCTCAAGGGAGGGGCAAAAAATGTGTTTTGGATAAAAGGGAATAGGCGTTGCATTGGGAAAGAGTTAGAAAAAGTAATTTCTAATGTTAAATCTGATGTTATCGTGGAAGGAAACAGCGCAATTTACTTTATGAATTGCGATGTGTCGTTTTTTGTTTTAAGAGATGGTGAGAATCTAAAAAAGGAGAGTGCCGTGTATTTTAAGGAGCATGCAAAGTACATTGTTAATAATCACAATTACACCGTGCAACCTATGTTTTTACCACCGATTCTTGATCTGAATATCAAAACGGAATTTGAAAATCCCTCGCTTACTCTAAAAGAAATTATCTGTAGTATTTTAGGTTATACTTGACTTTAAACATTTTATAATGTAAAATTATAAGGTTTTAAATTAAAATTAAGGAGGTATTTATGAAGAAGCCGGAACTTGTGAATGCGATTGCTGAAAAAACGGGAGCAAGGAAAAAAGAAGCAGAAGCATTTCTCAATGCGTTTGTTGAAACAGTAGAAGAAGCACTTTCCAATGGTGAAAAGGTTGCTTTAATCGGTTTCGGTACTTTCGGTGTTAGAGAAAGGGCTGCGAGGAAGGGAGTAAATCCAAAAACAGGTAAGCCGATTGATATTCCTGCAACAAAGGTTCCTTATTTTAAAGCAGGTAAAACTTTAAGAGAAAAAGTAAAATAGAGATTTTCAAAGTTTGATTTAATTAAAGCCCCGCTCTTGCGGGGCTTTTTTGTTATACCTCTTTTATCAGGATATTTCCTATTATATCGGCTGCCTCTGAAATTCTATCTGCAGAATTGCTTATATGCCTGTAAACTTCTCTCATCTTGAAGATGTAATGAAAATCACTGTTTTCAAATAACTTTGCCAGCGCTTCTCTGTACAGTTCTTCGATTTCGTTTTCCATTACTTTTGCTGCTACGATATTGTTGTTTGTGAGTTGTTTGTCTTTGAAGAGTTGCTCTACTGCGTATTTTAGGTGGGTTACACCCCTTGAACTTTTTTCAATCATCTTTTTTAAATAATAGTTTGGATAAAGTTTGTAAACGAGCATCTCTTCCACTGTGCTGAATGCATAGTCAAGGATATTATCTATTACGTTTGAAAGGTTGAATAAATCTTGTCTGTCAAGTGGCGTGATCAAACTTTTATTTAGTTCGTTAATTAGAACTCTTCTTGCTTTATCTCCTTCGCTCTCCACTTGCTTGATCTTTATTCTAAGGTTGTGCCTTAAAACTTCTGCGTTCTGTGTGGTTTCCTCTATTCCCATAAATTCATTGAGAATATTTACACCTTCTACTGTGAGTTGTGCCTGTTTTTGTATTAATTGCTGGAAAGAATCTGCCTTTTTAAATAATGATTCCCATAATTTCATTTTTCATCAACTCCTTTATTTGATAAATAGCTGGAAAACCAGCGTATAGACATACGAAATCAGTATCGACATTGGAATGGTGACAGTCCATGTGAGAACAAGATTTTTAACAACGTTCCACTTTACAGAGTAAGGTTTTTCTGCGTAGCCTACTCCTACAAGTCCCATGTTCAGCGTTTCTGTGCTGCTTATTGGCAAACCGATTTTTGCAAAGTAAAGAACCGTAAATGATGTTATGAATTGCGTAAGGAATGTTTGTTTTGGATTACTCTTCATTATCCTGAAGCCAGAAGTTGCTGCAGAATTTCCGCCGAAAAGCAGAGTCCCAATTATAAATAGGGTTGCAAGGCCAAATACAATAATAGGGCTCTTTGCATTTGGACTTATTGGAGAATGTGTAAT
>CAYXJW010000020.1:0-5169 GCA_964465465.1 uncultured Caldisericales bacterium | reverse complement strand
AATATATCCCCAGCCAGCACCTATAAGCCCTGCAAACAGAAGCACGACAACTGCATACATAAATACAGGGAAATGGAACGAAAGAGCAAATGCAGTTCCTAACGCAGCACCAAGATAAATCTCTCCTTCCTGCCCTATGTTAAATTGAGCTGCCTGAAAAGGAATAGAAACAGCAAGCCCACCGAACAGGATTGGAGTAGTAACTTCGAGCCAGTTGCCAAAGCGCCCTCTTGACATAAAAGGACCAATAAGCATGTACTTTATAGAATCACCTGGAGCTTTACTAATCACATAGATAACCAGTACGCTTACCGCTATACCAATCAATATGGCAATTATTGTTCTTATAAGATCAAAATATTTCAGAACAAAATTTTTCATATCGTTTTCTCCTTTTTTACTCCCAACATATATGGGCCAAGGTCTTTTCCAGTAATTCCTTTAGTATTATCAAATCGAGCCACTATCTCGCCATTGTACATGACAATAATTCTTGTTGAAAGTTTTAAGATCTCATCTAAGTCAGCAGAGACTAAGAATATAGCGCATCCAGAATCTCTCATTTTCTGTAAAAGCTTATGAACAAGTTCTTCCGAGCCTACATCAATACCCCTAATTGGCTGATCTGCTATTATAACAGAAGGATTAGAAGATAACTCTCTTGCAACAACAACCTTTTGAATATTTCCACCTGATAAAGCACCTACCTTTGTATCAGGTGATTTCGCTAAAACATTAAATTGCTTTATCAATTTACGTGTATATTTATTGATAAATCTCCAATTAAGAGCAATATTTCCCGAAAAAGGTTTCTTATAATATCTATCTGAAATAAGGTTTTCTTTAATTGAAGCAGTTTCAGCAACTCCATTTTTCATTCTGTCTTCTGGTATGTGGGAAACGCCTTTTTCACGGATTTCTCTTGGAGTTCTCCCAAGCATTTCCTCACCGTTAATAACAACACTACCTTCTGTTGCCTGTCTTAATCCGGTGAGAATTTCAACAAGTTCCGTTTGTCCATTACCTTCAACGCCAGCAACTCCCAAAATTTCACCACTCTTTACTTCAAAAGAAACACCTTTTAAAACTTCCACATTCTCTTTATTCTTATATTTGAGATCTTTTACAACAAGAAGAGGCTCACCAATCTCTGGGAAAGGTGGAATCCTCTCAAATTTAATTTCTCTTCCAACCATAAGTTCGGCTATTTCATGTTCTGTAAGTTTTTTAGCGTCTTCTGTTGCTATAACCCTTCCATCTCTGATTACGGTAACTCTATCTGCAATAGCCTTCACCTCTTTCAATTTATGAGAAATAAATATAATTGTTTTTCCATGTTTTTTTAAATCAAAAAGAGTTTTAAAAAGTACTTCAGTTTCCTGAGGTGTTAAAACTGCTGTTGGCTCGTCAAGAATGAGCAGTTCCGCGTTTCTAAGAAGTGCCTTTAAGATCTCTACCCTTTGCCTTACACCAATTGGAAGGTCTCTTACCCTTTTCTCTAAAGGGACTTCCATACCAAACTCTTTAGATACTCTTTTTGCTATATCAACTGCCTTTTTTGTGTCAAGGAATATTTTCCATTTTCTCGGCTCAATCCCCAGAGTGAGGTTCTCCGCAACGGTTAGATCTGGTGCTAACATAAGATGTTGATGTACCATTCCTATTCCGTTGTGTATTGCATCAAGTGGACTTTTGAAATACACCTCCTTACCTTTGTAAATAATTTTTCCTTCCTGGGGTTTTTCGATACCAAACAAAATTTTCATAAGAGTTGTTTTACCAGCACCGTTTTCTCCCACAAGAGCATGAATTGTATTTTTCTCAACATCAAAACTGATGCCTTTATTTGCAACAACACCGTTTGGATAAACCTTTACTATATTTTCAAAAGAAAGGACAATATTACTTTCCATTAGCTCCTCCATGTACAGTAGGGGCTGGATCAGGTTCAACCTTTCCAGCCCCTACTGTTTTACAAATTAACTCCCGGTCGTAAATGCTGATTTAACTTTAATCTTACCGTCAATTATGTCTTGCTTAAGTTCGTTAATCTTGTCTCTAAACTGTTGTGGAACTACTTTTTCGTAGTTAGCATCATCAGCAAGCCCTACACCATCCTCTTTGAGACCCAAGGCTTCTGCCTTTCCAAATTCAAGTTTTCCTTCTCTGTAGAGTTTAATTGCCCTATATATGGATTTATCAACATTCTTCATAACAGATGTAACAATATGGGATGCCATTTCTGGATCCTTATCTTTAAATTCAAGATATTGATCTGAATCAACTCCTATGGCATATTTATTTTTTTCTTTTGCTGCAGCAAGTACACCTATACCCGTTTCACCTGCGACATTAAATACTATATCAGCACCCTGATCATATTGGGCAAGCGCAAGTTCTTTGCCTTTAGCGGGGTTGTTAAACGAACCAGCATAAGACACCAGCACCTTTATGTCTGGATCAATGTAATGTGCTCCCTGCTCATAACCAATTTTAAAATCATTTATTACCGGGATATTCATTCCTCCAACAAATCCTATGACTTTTTGCTTATTTGCAAGTGGCATATTGGACTCTGTTATCATTGCAGCAAGAGCACCAGCGAGGAAAGAACTTTCATTTTGTTTATAAAGAATGGAATAAACATTTTTAAGATCTCCCTTAGAATAATCCACTGTAGTATCAAAGATTATATATTTTTTATTGGGATACTTTGGTGCAATTTTCTGCAAAATAGAAGCCATCTGCCATGTTCCAACAATAATTATATCCCAATCTCCTTGAGAAAGTTGTTCAAGATCTGGTTCCCATTTGGATGGATCATAACCACCTTCTATAGTTTTACCTTCCACTCCAAAATCTTTCTCAATCATCTGCATTCCTCTGTTTGCAGAGTCAAAGAAAGACTTGTCCCCCAATGTACCGTTAAGATACAACACCACCTTCAACTTTTTCTGTTGCTGGTTGTTGTTATTGTTGCTCGTTTTATTTGCGCATCCCGGAAGAAGAACTGCCGAGAACACAAACAGAGCAACAAGTACCAGCACGATGAGTTTTCTTTTCATCTTGCACACCTCCTAATTAATTTTTTTATTAACAGTTTTCATTAAAAGATTTTTAAATACATCTAAATCAAGCGCAGTTATAATTTTCATTCTATTTCCTTCAATAAGTACACTTGCACCACGCATCGTATTGTAATTGAGTTCCATTTTTATGTTGCCTGTAATCGAATTACTTGCAACACGTGAATCGAGCACATAAGAAACTGCAAACGGATCAGGAAAAACAGAAGCCCTTATACCGTAAAATTGCTCCATAAATCGAATTGGAGTTTGTTCAAGATCCAGAATTAATTTTCCAATTTTGCTATTCTTCGGTATCATACTTTTAAGATCTTTTTCAGGAATTACATTTTCAACAACAGGATCCCATGGGACGATAGTCAAAGGAATACCTGAATCAAAAACAAACTGTGCTGCTTCTGGATCAAAATAAAAATTGAACTCTGCAAACCGCGTGATATTACCTCTGTAAAGTGCACCTCCCATTGAGACAATCTCACCTATTAGTTTCCTTAATTCTGGGTATATGTTAAGTGCAATTGCAATATTGGTGAGAGGACCCAGCGTGATCAAAGTAATGCCGGGATTCTCTTTTGCAATCTGATAGATTGCAACGGGAGCAGGAATTTCAGAATGAGAACGCCCAGATTTCGGAAGTTCCACATCACCCAAACCATTTTTACCATGAACAGGTGCGCCTGCTATAAGTTCAGAAACAAGCGGTCTACTTGCACCTTTAAAAACAGGGATATCGTCCTTATCAATAAAATGGAGGATTCGCAACACATTTTCAGTAACCTGATCAACATATGTATTACCGCTGAGCGTTGTTATCCCCTTTACATCAAGGCCATTTTGTACGGCCATCAAAATTGCAATTGCGTCATCTATTCCACAATCAGTATCTATTATAATTTTTTTCACCGTTCCCCCTCTTATATTTATATCAGAAAGAATGAGAATTTAAAAATGCTTCAATTTCACTTTTTCTAGGCACAGAAGCAGATGCGCCTTTCCTGGTAACGGATATTGCAGCAGCAGCCTCAGCAAATAGCAATGCTTCTTTTAAATTCATACCAAGAGATATTCCTGTAGCAAATGCTCCGTTAAACGTATCACCAGCCCCGGTGGTATCCACACTGTTGACTTTAAACGCAGGAAGAATAAACTCACCTTCTTCCCCATAGTAATGAATTCCCCTTTCACCCATTTTGACAATAACATTTCTTGCACCAAGGGAAAGGAGCTTTTCAACTCCCTCTTTTCCTGAATATCCAGTGAGAGAACGTATCTCCACCTCATTTGGTGTGATAAACGTGGAAAATTGGATAATAGGTTTCAATTCCTCATTTACAGGTGCAGGATCAAAAATAACAATCGCTCCTTTTTTAAACGCGTTTTGTGAGGCTCTTTTCAATACATCTGATTTTATCTCGCCCTGAATCATCAAGATATCACTTGCAGTCAAACGGTTTTTAAGATATGTAATCTCTTCCTCACCTACATTACCGTTTGCACCATGAATGATTATTATTTTGTTTTCACCTTTTTTGTTAACACTGATGATAGCAACACCCGTAAACATGTCCCTTTCTTTTTTTACTTTTACTGAAACATTTGCATCGTGCAAACTTTTTAAAACAAGATCGCCAAAATAATCCTCTCCAACGCGTCCAATAAATTCTGCATCTCCACCTGATTTCTGTGCAGCAATTGCTTGATTTGCGCCTTTTCCCCCTTGATTGATTAAAAAATTAGAACCCGTAAGCGTTTCCCCGGGTTCCGGAAACCTTTCAGAATAAACAACTATATCGGCATTTATACTGCCTAAAACGTATATCATTTACTCTCCTTTACTTCTTTTTCCGAAAATTATACATCAACATAAAGAAGTTGTCAAATTTCTATCCCCTGCAGGGGATAGAAAGTAATCTCCTATTTGCTTTATCTGTTACGGTTTCTTTTTATTAACAATCCTTACCGTTGTCTTCCTTACATCAGGATCCTTGCCATTTGAAATACCATCAACAGGGACAATTGCATTTATTAGGGAGTTAATGGTTGGGAATACGATTTTAGATTTAAGTGAGGCAAGGTAAACAGG
>CAYXJW010000019.1:0-7204 GCA_964465465.1 uncultured Caldisericales bacterium | reverse complement strand
TTTGATAAAAAAGAAATTAGACGGTTAGACAGGGTACAGAAATTCGGCTTTGTTGCAGCAAAAGAGGCAATTGAAGATTCAGGATTAAACCCGGATTCTGAAGATAAAGAACGGGTTGGAGTTTATTTTACTTCTGGTGTTGGAGGGCTTGAATCCCTCTGGGAGCAATTCCACGTTTTGGCTGAAAAAGGCCCAAGGAGAGTAAGCCCTTTCCTTATTACTGAACTAATTGTCGATGCTATTCCTGCATATATAGCGTTAAGGTATGGTTTTAAAGGCACAACTCTTTCTGCTGTTGCTGCATGTGCATCTGCAACTCAGACTCTTGGAGAAGCTATGCTTGCTATACAGAGAGGCGATCTTGATGTTATTATAGCAGGTGGCGCTGATGCTGCGATTAATCCTCTTGGTGTTGCAGCGTTCGCTTCAATGAGGGCTCTTTCAAGAAGAAATGATTCTCCAGCAGATGCATCAAGGCCGTTTGACAAAACAAGAGACGGATTTGTTATGGGAGAAGGTGCTGGTGCACTTGTCCTTGAATCTCTTGAACATGCAAAGAAACGCGGTGCTCATATTTATGCTGAACTCGCCGGATACGGTTCTACAACAGATGCTTATCATACTACTGCACCAGATCCAACGGTTTCTCAGATTAAACGTGCGATGAATATGGCTATTTCAAGTGCAGGCATCTCTCCAGATGATGTTGATTACATTAATGCGCATGGCACCTCAACTCCAATGAATGATAAATATGAAACAAAAGCAATCAAAGAGATTTTTGGAGAAAGGGCTTATCAAATTCCTGTAAGTTCAACTAAGTCGATGATTGGGCATCTTCTCGGTGCTTCTGGTGCGGCGGAATCTGTTGCTACCGTTCTCTCTATTGAACACGAAACTGTGTTCCCTACAATTAATTACAGAGAAAAAGATCCAGAGTGTGACCTTGATTATGTGCCGAATGAACCAAGAAAGCACAAAATTAATGTTGCTCTTAAAAATTCATTTGGATTTGGTGGACACAACGTTTCATTAATCTTTAAGAAATTTAGGGAGTAGTAAATTAAAAATAGGCCGGATTTACCCCCGGCCTTATTCCTTTTTCATCGGTCTTTCCATAAGCAACTTTAACATTTTTTTTGGATTTTTATTTTTGTAAATTATTTTGTATATAGCATCTGTTATCGGCATATAAATTTTCTCTTTTTCTTTTATTTCGTAAACAGATTTTACTGTATATAATCCTTCAACAACTTTAGTAGTTAACTCTTCTATTTCTTCTTTTGTTCTTCCTTTTCCGATTTCTTCTCCAGCCCATCTGTTTCTACTGTTATGACTGAATGAAGTTGCAATTAAGTCTCCCATTCCAGAAAGTCCGTAAAATGTTTCTTTTTGTCCACCAAACAGTTCACCAAATCTTATTAGTTCAGTTACTCCTCTTACTATTAAAGAAGATTTACTGCTATCGCCGAAGCCCAGCCCATCGCTGATGCCTGAACCTATTGCAAGGACATTTTTCAAAGATCCTCCAAGTTCAACGCCAACTATATCCGTTGTGTAGTAAACACGAAAATAATTAGTGCTAACAATCTTCTGCAACTCTTTTAAAATGCTTTCAGATTTTCCTGCTATTACTGTTGCTGCAGGCATTTCTTTAGCTATTTCTATTGCGAAGTTTGGACCAGATAAACTTGTTATATTTTCTGCGTTTACTGTTTTCCAGATCTCTTTTATTATTACAGACATTCTTTTGTTGGTTTTATTTTCTATACCTTTTGCGAGATTGATTACAAGAGGACTGTTTTTAGGAGAAACATTCTCTATTACACTTCTTAATTTTTGTGCTGGAACTGCAAGGACAATTAGATCTTTCTCACAAACTGCTTCTTCAAGTGAGTTTGTTATTTCATCAATGTGCGTAATTTTTACGCCCTTTAAATAGAAAATATTTTCTTTCCACTCTTTTATCGAGCGTAAAGTTCTTTCACTATGACTCCACAGTGTTATTTCAAATCCTTTTTTACCAAGCATCTCGGCAAATGTAGTGCCCCATCCACCTGCTCCTATAACCCCAATTTTCATTTTTTCTCGATCTCCTTTATTACTTTGTTTATTAACCAGCGTGGTGTGGAAGTTCCAGAAATTATTCCTATTGTTTTGCATCTTGAAAGATCTATCCGTTTTATACCGCTTTCATTTTGCACAAAAAATGTGTTTTTATTTATTTTTTTAGCAATCTCAACTAATCTGTTTGTGTTTGCGCTTGCTTTTCCTCCTATTACAATTACGCAGTCAGTTTTTAATGCTATAGTTTGTGCTTCTTTTTGCCTTCTCAGTGTTTCATCGCACACGGTATTAAAAAATCTTACTTCCTTAGAGTATCGCAGGAATTTTTCTGTTACTGAAAACAACATATCTTTAAACGCTGTTGATTGTGCTACTATACCAATTTTCCCATATTTTTTATCCGGTACTTCCTCGCTGTCTTTAAATATTCCTATGAGGTTTTCTCCTGCTGCATTGGATAGCACTTTTACCTCTCTGTGTCCTTCATCTCCTACGATTACTATTCCGTAGTTTTCCTTTACCAATTTTTCAATTATTTTTACTGTTCTTAGAACGAGTGGGCAGGTTGTATCTACGATTTTTTTGAAATTCTTTTTTGCAATTCTTGTTTCTTCCTTTGTTGCTCCATGTGCTGGAAGTATTAATACCTCTCCTCCTTTTTCCAGATCTTTTATAGGCATAATACCTTTTTCTTTAAGTCTTTTTACTTCTTCTTCATTGTGGAGTATTGCGTCAAGCGTGTAAACGTTTTTGTATTTTTCAGCAAGTTCTTCTGCGAGTTTTATCGCACGCTCTACTCCGAAGCAAAAACCAGAATTGTTTGCTATTATAATTTTTCTTTTGATATTTCCACACATTTTTTAATCTCTTCTATTACGTAGTTTGCTGCCTTTTCATAAAAATCCTTGTCATGTGGATTGAAAAGTTCCCATACTTTAACGGGTTTTCCAAAAGTGATTACAATGTGCCGTGGTTTTGGAAACCCTCCTTTTTTAGGAAGTGCTTCTTTTGTGCCTGCTAACCCTATTGGAAGAATCGGTGCTTTTGCCCTGTAGGCTATAAATATAAAGCCTTTTTTTGGAACGCCTAATTCATCTGCTTCAACTCTTGTTCCCTCGGGAAACATAAGTAAAGGCTTTCCTTCTTTTAATACATTTATTGCAGTTCTTAAACTTTCTATATCTGCAGAATTCCTTTTAAGTGGGATTCCTCCCATAGTTTTAAGATACCATGCTTGTAATTTGTTATTGAAAAGTTCTTCTTTAGCCAGTGTATACATTTTTCTGGGAAGTGCTCTTCCCACAATTGGTATGTCAAGGCCACTTTTGTGGTTTGGTGCAGCAATGAACCCACCTTTCCTGGGGACATTTTCTACACCTATAATGGTAAGGTTGAAATATAGTTTAAATATTACTTTTGCTACTGCATGGGTTAGTTCGTAAAGCATATTCTTTCCCCCCATAGAATTGCATAATTCTGTTTACCACTTCGTCTATTGTTAATCCGGTGGTGTCTATAACGTAAGCATCTTTCGGAATTTTTAACGGTGCAACATCTCTCGTTGAATCAATTAAATCTCTTTCTTTGAGATTTTTCAAAACCTCGTTAAAAGTTATAGTAGTTATTCCTTTTTTAATCAATTCTTTGTATCTCCTGTTTGCTCTTTCTTCGATTGTTGCAGTCAAGTAGACTTTCAGAAATGCATTTTTTAAAACTACAGTTCCAATATCCCTACCTACCATTACTACGTTTTGTTCTTTTGCAGCGTTCCTTAACATTTCTGTAATCTTTGCTCTTATTTGTGGCACTGTGGATACAGGAGAGACGAGATTGTCCACTTTGCGAGATCTTAGTTCGCTGAGTGGAATTTCAGAATTGTTTAGTATAATCCTTCCTTTTTTAAATTTTATCTCTGTGTTTTCAATGATTCTTTCCCACCTGCTTTTTTCGTTTTCTGCTTTGTTTAAAATAATGGAAAGTGTTGCTGCCCTGTAAAATAAACCACTATCAATAAAAACAAAACCAAGTTTTTCAGCAAGAATTTTTCCTACTGTTGATTTTCCGCTTCCTGAATCCCCGTCGATTGCTATATTTCTATTTGCTTTCATATTCTGCTATTTTTTTAATTCTTCTCCCGTGTCTTCCCCCTGTAAAACTTGCGTTGAGCCATGCGTTTGTAATTTCTTTTGCAAGTTCAACTCCAAGTACTCTTCCTCCCATACATAGTATATTAGCATTGTTATGCTCCCTTGCAGAGTGTGCAGAATACACATCACTTACAAGGCTCGCGCGTATCCCTTTTACTTTGTTTGCTGCTATTGACATACCAATACCTGTTCCGCAGATGAGGATACCAAAATCTTCTTCTCCTTTTGCTACACTTTCAGCAAGAGGAATTGCATAGTCTGGATAATCAACCCTCTCTTCCGAATGAGTGCCAAAATCTTTAACTTCTATCCCTTTTTCTTCAAGAAACTTTTTTATTTCCTCTTTAAGTTTGAAACCAGCATGATCTGATCCTATTGCTATTTTCATATTCGCCTCCTAATATTAAATAATTATATCACATTTGATTTTATAGCAAATTTTCTTAAAATATGAAAACGCTTTGAGGAGGTTTTAATGGAAGGATTTGGGAAAATAAAGAATAAAACTGTTGAAATAATTAATGATGATGAATTAAAGGAGAGATTAAAACGAGGGAAAAAACTCAGAGTGAAATTAGGAGCAGATCCAACAGCACCGGATTTACACCTTGGACATTACGTTGTCCTTCGAAAGTTGATGGATTTTCAGGAATTAGGCCATACTGTTGTATTCATAATTGGTGATTTTACTGCTCTTATTGGAGACCCTTCGGGCCGTTCTAAAACAAGACCGCCTTTAACTCGTGAGCAAATAGAGGAAAACGCAAAAACTTATTTTGAGCAGGTTTTCAAGATTTTAGATAAAAACAAAACTGAGATCCATTTCAATTCAGAATGGCTTTCTAAAATAGATTTAGAGAAGTGGATCAGGATTTCTTCAAAATTCACTGTGGCAAGGATTTTAGAAAGAGATGATTTTTTAAACAGGTATAAATCCGGTATTCCTATCTTTTTCCATGAATTCTTTTATCCAGTGATGCAGGCATATGATTCTGTGGCGATAGAGGCGGATGTAGAACTTGGGGGCACAGATCAAAAATTCAATCTTATGATGGGAAGAAGATTACAGGAAGCATTTGATATGGAACCCCAGATTGCAATTATTATGCCTATTTTGAGGGGACTTGATGGTGTTAAAAAAATGAGTAAGAGCCTTGGCAACTACGTGGGTATAACAGAAGATCCAGATTCAATGTACGGCAAAATAATGTCAATACCAGATGAACTCATTTCAGAGTACTTTTTCCTTGTGCTGGATCGTAGTGAAGAGGAAGCAAAAGAGATTGAAAGGATAATAAAATCCGGAAAAGAAAATCCAATGAATTTAAAGATGGAACTTGCAAGAGGTGTTGTAGAACTCTTTCACAGTAAAGATGCTGCGATAAAGGCAGAAAGCAATTTCAAAAAAGTCTTTAGTAAAAGAGAAATTCCAGATGAAATAGAATCTATTGAGGTTTCAGATTTTGTAAAAGATGGAAAACTCGACCTTGTAAACCTTCTATACTCAAAGGGAATTGTAAAGTCAAAGAGCGAAGCAAGAAGACTTATTTCCCAGGGTGGTGTTAAGATTAACGATGTAAAACATACGGATCCTAAAACTCTTGTACCGTTTAAAGATGGTGATGTTTTAAAGGTTGGAAAAAGAAAATTTTTCAGGTTAAAAGTGTAATGATCTAACGAATATTGCTTGTTAGAACGGGAGGTGATAATTACCTCCCATTTTTTATTGACAAATTGTATTAGTGTATTATAATGGTAATACACATAGGTGAAAATGAATAACAGGAGGTAAATATGAAAAAAGATAGCATATTTGGTTTGATTGTTGTTGCATTCCTTGTATTTGTTGTTGTTTTTGCAATTTTTAAAGGTAGTTCCGGGAAAAATGGATCTGTTGTACCAAAAGTTAAAACAGGCAGTAGTATTTCGGTTATCAGTTTAGATGGTGTTATAGGTGAGGGAGTGACTTCTCTGACTTCTTCTAATTCAATAACGGTAAAAGAGGTTAAAGATCTTTTAAAAGAGTGCGAGAGTGATCCTTCAAAAGCAGTAATTATAGAAATTAACAGTCCTGGTGGTGCAGTTGAACCAACACAGGAAATTTACGATGAAATTTTAAATTTCAAGAAAAAAACAGGAAAGAAGGTTTACGTGTGGATGAGGGGAGTTGCTGCTTCTGGTGGTTACTATATTTCTTGTGCTGCCGATAAGATTGTTGCAATGCCAACAACAATAACAGGGAGTATTGGTGTAATAATGGAACTTGTTAATTACGAAGGGCTCCTTGAAAAAATTGGCGTTAAAGAAGTTGTAATAAAAAGTGGAAAATTTAAAGATATGGGGTCTCCTGTCAGGCAAATGACGGAAGAGGAGAAAAAAATGTTTCAAAATCTTATTGATGAAACTTACAAGCAGTTCTTTGATACGGTTGAGAAGGCGAGGAATATTCCACCAGATAAACTTAAGCAAATTGCCCAGGGCCAGATATACACAGGAATTGATGCAAAAAAATTGGGCCTTGTCGATGCAGTGGGTAATTTCCAGTTTGTAGTTGATATGGTAAAAAAAGATCTTAATTTAAAAGGAAGTCCTCAAATTATAACTCATGAAACGCATAAGAGCATATTTTCACTGTTCGGAGAGAAGAGTTTTATTTCTCAACTTTCAGTAATTAATGGTTTAAAGCCTATGAAACTTGAATATATGCTTCAACCTTGATCTCGTTAAAAAGGAGGCTTAAACTTATGAACAAAACATTTGAATTAATATGGAAAACAATTGTAAACCCAAAAGAGGCATTCGATATCATTAGAGAAGAGAAACCTTTATACACCTCTCTAATATACCTGCTTCTCTTTGGGCTTGTTTCAGTTGTTGCCGGACATTTTGCATCTCAAAACATAAATCTTTCCTCTTCAATGAAAGATGTGCCTCAAAATGTACTGCCGTTTTTGAGTAATTTACAAACAGCAATAAAGAGTATAGCATCA
>CAYXJW010000018.1:0-3025 GCA_964465465.1 uncultured Caldisericales bacterium | reverse complement strand
AATATATCCCCAGCCAGCACCTATAAGCCCTGCAAACAGAAGCACGACAACTGCATACATAAATACAGGGAAATGGAACGAAAGAGCAAATGCAGTTCCTAACGCAGCACCAAGATAAATCTCTCCTTCCTGCCCTATGTTGAATTGAGCCGCTTGAAAAGGAATAGAAACGGCAAGTCCACCGAACAAAATTGGAGTTGCTGTTTCAAGCAAATTTCCTATTCTCCCGCGAGTCATAAAAGGGCCTGTGAGGAAATAAAGAAGAGACTGTCCAGGAGATTTACTTATTATATATATAACAAGAACGCTTACCATTATTCCGATCAAAATCGCAATAATCGTTCTTATCATATCAAAATATTTTAGTATAAATTTTTCAACTTTCACTTTAAGCCTCCCTCTTAACTCCCAGCATGTATGGTCCAAGATCTTTACCGGTTAAACCGCTTACATCGTCAAATCTGGCAACGACTTCTCCATTATACAGAACGATAATTCTCGAAGATAGTTCTAAAACTTCGTCAAGATCAGCAGATACCAAAAAAATTGCACAACCTTTATCACGCGCTTCTTTTAGCAATCTGTGAACGAGTTCTTCTGAACCAACATCAATTCCACGCACAGGCTGATCAGCAATTATCACTGACGGGTTTAAGGATAATTCTCTTGCAACAACAACTTTCTGAATATTTCCCCCTGAAAGAGAAGACACGAGTGCATCAGGAGAAGTTGCAAGCACATTAAAATCTTTTATCAGTTTTGCAGAATACTTGTTTACAAACTTCCAATCCACAAACATTCCCTTTGAAAACGGCTTTTTATAATATCTATCAACTATAAGGTTCTCTTTGATGGTTGCTCGTTCAGCAACTCCATTTTTCATTCTGTCTTCTGGTATGTGGGATACGCCTTTTTCACGGATTTCTCTTGGAGTTTTTCCAAGCATCTCCTCACCGTTGATAACAACACTTCCTTCAGTTGCCTTCCTTAATCCGGTGAGAATTTCAACAAGTTCTGTTTGGCCATTGCCCTCAACACCTGCAACTCCCAAAATTTCACCACTCTTTACTTCAAAAGAAACACCTTTTAAAACTTCCACATTCTCTTTATTCTTATATTTGAGATCTTTCACAACAAGAAGAGGCTCACCAATCTCTGGAGAAGGTGGAATCCTCTCAAATTTAATTTCCCTTCCAACCATAAGTTCAGCTATTTCATGCTCCGTAAGATTCCCGGCGTCTTCTGTTGCTATAACTTTTCCATCTCTGATTACAGTAACTCTGTCTGCAATAGCCTTTACCTCTTTCAATTTATGGGAGATAAATATAATTGTTTTCCCGTGCTTTTTTAAATCAAAGAGAGTTTTAAAAAGTACTTCAGTTTCCTGAGGTGTTAAAACCGCTGTTGGCTCGTCAAGAATGAGCAGTTCCGCATTTCTAAGAAGTGCCTTTAAGATCTCTACCCTTTGCCTTACACCAATTGGAAGATCTCTTACCCTTTTCTCCAAAGGGACTTCCATACCAAACTCTTTAGATACTCTTTTTGCTATATCAACTGCCCTCTTTGTATCAAGAAATATTTTCCACTTTCTCGGCTCTATCCCCAGAGTAAGGTTTTCTGCAACGGTTAGATCTGGCGCTAACATAAGATGTTGATGCACCATTCCTATTCCGTTGTGTATTGCATCAAGTGGACTTTTAAAATGCACCTCCTTGCCTTTGTAAATGATTTTTCCTTCCTGGGGTTTTTCAATACCAAACAAGATTTTCATGAGGGTTGTTTTACCAGCACCATTTTCCCCCACAAGAGCATGAATTGTATTTTTTTCGATGTCAAAACTGATGCCTTTATTTGCAACAACACCGTTGGGATAAACTTTTACTATGTTTCTAATGGATAGTATTGTATCCATATCTCCTCCATGATTATGCATAACAAAAACAGGGAAGGCTAAAAACCGCCGCCTTCCCTGTGTAAACCATTAAAAAGTTAACTGCCAAATGCAGTATTAACTTTTATTTCCCCGTCTATTATCTTCTGTTTCAATTCGTTTATCTTGTCTCTGAACTCCTGAGGAACAAGTTTCTCATAATTTTCGTTATCCGCAACACCTATACCATCTTCTTTAAGCCCCAGCGCTTCTGCCTTTCCAAATTGAAGTTTTCCATCAAGGTAGAGTTTAATTGCCCTGTATATGGACTTATCAACATTCTTCTTCATTGAAGTTACGATATGAGCAGCCTTTTCTGGATCGCTGTCTTTGAACATAATGTACTGGTCTGAGTCCACACCAATTGCATATTTATTCTTTTCCTTCGCTGCATCAAGTAAGCCTATTCCAGTTTCACCTGCTACGTTGAATGCAATATCTGCACCCTGATCGTATTGAGCAAGCACCAATTCTTTACCTTTTGCTGGATCATTGAAAGAGCCTGCATAAGAAACAAGTACTTTTACATCAGGATCAATGTAATGAGCACCTTGAATATATCCAACTTTGAAGTCATTGATTACTGGAATATCCATTCCACCAAGGAATCCTATAACTTTCTGTTTGTTTGCAAGTGGCATATTGGACTCTGTTATCATCGCAGCAAGAGCACCCACAAGGAATGAACCCTCGTTCTGCTTGTAAAGGATTGAGTAAACGTTGCTAAGGTCATACTTTGAATAATCAACAGTGGTATCAAATATGATATATTTCTTATCCTTGTGTTTAGGCGCAATTTTCTGAAGTGCATCAACCATCTGCCACGTTCCAACAATGATTATATCCCAATCCCCCTCAGAAAGTTGTTCAAGATCTGGCTCCCATTTGGACGGGTCATAACCACCTTCGATCGTCTTACCTTCAACTCCAAAATCTTTCTCAATCATCTGCATTCCTCTGTTTGCAGAGTCAAAGAAAGATTTGTCCCCCAATGTACCGTTAAGATACAGCACCACCTTCAACTTTTTCTGTTGCTGGTTGTTGTTATTGTTGCTTGTTTTCTTTGCGCATCCCGGAAGAAGAACTGCCGAGAAC
>CAYXJW010000017.1:0-66275 GCA_964465465.1 uncultured Caldisericales bacterium | reverse complement strand
TACTGTAAAAAAGAGCCTGTTTAAGTATAAGAAGGGGTAGGAAATATGGAAACTATTGATATTAATTTATTACCTGGTAGAAAGAAAAAGAAAAAAATTAGCAAAGAAGATAGGCAAATAATTTCAATTGCTATTCTTGTGTTGTTCTTACTCCTTGCGATGTATGGTGGAGTGTTGTACATAAAGTATCAGAAAGAATCACGATTAAATGAACTCACGATAAGAATTAATGCATTAAAAAGCGTTCAAGATGTTCTAAATATGAGAAATTCTTTAGGTGAAAAGTTGTTTTATTACGAAAATTCCATTAAAAATTATACTTTAAAACAGTCTGATTGGAATGCATTAATTGATGATATTGCGAAGGTTTTACCAAAAGAAACAGTATTAAATCAGATAAGTGCCGATAAGAAATCAATGCTTATTACGATTTCTGGAGAAACGAAAAATCTTCAAACTCTTGCATGGACAGTTTACGCACTTCAGAATAGCAAGGCATTCTCAGATGTTGTGTTACAGGATTATGAGGTTCCTTACAAGCCTCTTCCTGGACAGAAAAATCAAAATACAACCTTCACGATAATATTTAAGTGGAAGGGGATGAAAAAATGAACGAGATTAGTATGTCGAATCCTAAGACTAAGTTAGTTGTGTGGATTTTAATAATTGTTTTGTTTGCGGGTGCTTTTTATTGGTTTTTAATAAAGCCACAGTTTACACAAATTGAAGTACTGAAAAATCAAATAATGCAGAAGGAACAAAAACTAGCAACGCTTTTACTTGCTCAAAGGAGAGAAAAGGATCTTTTGGCAGAAAACAAGTTAATGGAAGATAGAATTACACAGTTACAAAAGATTCTTCCCCCGACCCCTAACGAATTTTTATTCGGAGAGGAATTTCAGGTTGCAGCGAAGCTTTGTGGAGTGAGCATAGATTCTTTAACTTTTCCGAAGCGAAAAACAAAAGGTACACCTCAAAATGTTGTTCGGTTTGAAATTACAGTTAGTTCTAAGAAATTAGACAATATACGGTATTTCTTTGCTCATATATATACTTTTCCTCAGATAATTAATGTAGACAAGTTAATTTTACAGAACGGTGAGCTTAACAGTTTTAGAGGCGGTACGCAGCAGGGTAAGGTTTATTCTGCTGATATCAGTGGAATTATCTATCTTTCTCAGCGAAAGTGATAGGTGGTGAATAAGATGAGTGCAAAGCAAAAAGACCAAAGCAAAAGGAAGAAAGTTGTAAAAAAGAAGAAGATTAAAATTTCAAAAACTACATTGTACGCAATAGGTATTATTGTCGTGCTTTTTATTGTCTGGCAACTTGTTTTAATTCCTCTGATTGTAGGTAATATTAGCACGCCTCCCGTTGGGCAAATTCCTCCTGTAAAGCGTGGGGACGTAAAATTTGTTAATGAGCAGATTTCTAAGAGAGTTTTAAATAATATTCCTTCTCTTGTTCCGCCTCAAACGGATCTTGGCAAGAAGAATCCTTTTGAATAAGTCTATAAAGGGGAAATTCAAAAATGAAGAAACGTATGAAATCTCTATTTGAAGAGATTAAAAATAATAATGTCGATGCATTTCTTATTACTGCTACTCCGAATATACGGTATATTGCTCGTTTTACTGGTGAGGATGCATACTTATTAGTTACAGATGAGAAAATTTATCTCATAGTAGATTCAAGGTTTACTACACAGGCAGAAAATGAAGTGTTTGAAGGGGTAGAGGTTGTGGAATATAAACCTCCTTTCATTAACTTTCTGAGAAGTTTACTTCTAAAACATAAAGTTCACTGGCTTGGTATTGAAAAGAATAGGCTTTCTGCATCTCTATATATTGCTCTTTTAGAGATTGGTTTTTTGCATGTTGTTCCAATTGATAGTTTAATTGAAAAGATGAGAATGGTAAAAGATGTAGATGAAATTGAAACCATCAAAAAGGCTTGTGAAATTTCATCAAAATCGTTTACAGAAACATTGAAGTTTATAAAGGAAGGCGTAACAGAAAAGGACATTGCTGCAGAACTGGAGTACAGATTCAAAAAAAATGGAGCGGATAAAACTTCATTTGATACTATCGTTGCTGCTGGAGAACGTGGAGCGCTTCCCCACGGTATGCCATCGGAAAGAAAAATTAAGGCGCATGAACTTATTGTAATGGATTTTGGCGTTTTTTATAATGGTTATGCCTCTGATACAACGAGAACGGTTTCCATAGGTGAGATTGATGGAGAAAGTGCTCAGATTTTTGATATTGTCAAAGAGGCTCAAAAACTTGGAAGAGATATTGTAAAGGAAGGTATCTCCTGCAAGGAATTAGATGGATCCGTAAGAAAATACATAGAGGAAAAGGGATACGGCAAGTATTTTATACATGGTCTTGGCCACGGTGTAGGTCTTGAAATTCATGAACTTCCCTTTGTGAATTCTCGCTCTGATATTACATTGAAAGAAGGTATGGTAATTACCGTGGAACCAGGTATATATCTTCCCGGAAAATTTGGTGTGAGAATTGAAGATACTATTTTTGTCAAAAAAACAGAGGGAGAAGTCCTTACAAATTTACCTCACGGTCCAATAATTTTATAAGAGTATAATTTTTATAACATAAAGGAGCACGAGCACTCCTGCTATATCACCCGTACTTGTTATTAAGGGTATTACGATATTACTTGGATCTAATTTTATTTTGAATGAAAAAAACGCAATGTATATTGCAACAATGCCTGTTAAAAGTGAAAGAAGCGACATAGAAATAGTCGATATGAGAAGAGTTTTTGTAAATGATATTAATGGAGTTTTTGTAATAATGCCTACTATTTGAGAAATTATTGCGATAAAAGGCCCGATTGCAACACCCATTATAATCCCGGAAAAAAAGTTCTTTAAAACTTCCCTGTTCCAGACGAATGGTTTTGATGTACCAAGATACAGTGCTGTGGATATACGTGATCCTACAATTCCCCCAATTGAGCCTCCTTGAGCAATTACTTGTGGTACCAAGGAGAGCATAAGAGGAAATAGGGCAAATGTATGTTCAGCACTTTGTAAGAATATCCCAGAGGTGATTCCTATAGAAAGACACAGGAGCAAAATTGGAGTGCTCTGTTTTATAATTGAAAAATAGTGATATCTCTTTGGAAAATTTCTTTTCCTATGGGTAAAGCCACTTGCAATGAGAAATGTAAAAATTATGATTGGCATGGTTACAACCTTTGTATATTTTAATACAATAAATGCGCTAATATATACAGCGCTTACAGTTACAATGTCTCCTATTACAGGTAGTGTGGGTGCAACAATATTATCTGGATCTATTCCATGTTTAAATGCAAAGAGAACAATAAAAAACACAATTGGTAAAAGCACTATGGAGGAAATTATCCCTGCACTTGTTGAGATGAAGGATAGTACAATAGGATTTCCTCCTTTTATTTTGAAGAGTTTAGAAAACATAGGTGCAGATATACCTATTACGAATGCGATAAGAGCGGTTAATGTAAATGATGCAAATATATTTTGTCTTATAATATCAGAAAAACTAAATTTTGGCTTAATTATTCCGAGATGAAGCATTGTGCTTAGCCTCTCTCCAAATGCAGCTCCTACATTTCCTCGTAAGTCTGTAAGCGCTGGAACAATTATGAGAAGCCCGGGTATAAGTAAAATCTTTTCTTTCATTCCAACGAGAATGCTTCCTGTTATGCTTTCACCTACAACAGAAATAAATAAAACAAGCAGTGATTGGTATAAGATGTTTGTAAGCGAATTTCTTGAGACGGGCTTACTCGAATATCTCTCTGACTTTTTCGTTTTCCTCTTCACTTGATTTTACAACGATTACATCATTTTCTTTTAGCGGGGTTATGTAAATGTCGTCGCTTATAATATAATCCTTTTCCCTTCTTATGAATAGTATTTTAATATTCATATCTTTTACTGCTTTAAGTGTTTTCCCAAGAAGTTTACTATTTTTACCAATCTGGAATTTTGTTAATGTTTCGCTATTTCCATAGATTGTTCTGAGTACCGGGTGTGCTCCTCCTCCCCTGATTACTATTTCCACAAGATCATCTATGCCGTCGCTTATTTCTTTTGCTGCAACTCCCACCTGCAGGAGCGATGCAAGTTGAGTTATTTCTTTTTTATCGCTTCTTGAACTTCTTACTGCATAAATTGTGGCTACTCTGATATCATAACTCAGTGAGCGTATTTTATCCTTTACATACTGAGCCTCAATTGCAAGATCCACATCGTTTTGCAAAATTGCGGCGTATCCAAGTGTTACAACAAATTCGGAGAATGTTTTAAGTTCGTTCAGTGCCTCTTTTATCGTTTTCATTTTGTTTTCCTGAAATCTTCTTCCCAATCTTTAATTTTCTCAAGTAAGTTGTAATCAGTGAGATCAACTTTCATTGGTGTGATGGAGATGTATCCTGAATGTACAACGCCATTATCTGTTTCACTGCTTTCACTGTCTACGGGCTTTCCGCCTATCCAATAATAGATTTTTCCGAATGGATCCTTTCCTATCATAACTCTATCCGTATATCTTCTTTTTCCCTGCTTTACAACTCTTACACCTTTAATACTTTCCCAATCTGTGTCGGGTACATTTACATTAAAGTAAGTTTCTCCACTTATGCCTGATTTGTACACTTTTTCTGTAAACATTCTGGCAAACTTTGCTGCTGTTTCATAGTGTGGATTTTCAAATCCATTAATTGAAAATGCAATAGAAACGATGCCGTTTAATGCACCCTCTCTTGCCCCGGCCACTGTCCCTGAGTAAAGAACATCATCTCCTAAGTTGGGTCCCTGATTTATTCCGGATAAAACTAAATCAATTTCACCCTTTACCAGAATATCAACTGCCAGTAAAACGCAGTCTGCTGGTGTACCGCTCACCCTAAAAGATTTTTTCTCACCAAGGTTTAATGGAAATTCATCAACTCGAAGTGGCTTGTGTAATGTTGTTGCATGGCTTCCTGCACTTTGCGGTTCTCTTGGTGCTACAACAAACACTTCTCCAAGATCCGCAACTGCTCTCACCAGACTTTTTATACCATTTGCCTCGATTCCATCATCATTTGTTATTACTATTCTCATTTTCACCTCTTTCAATTTGCTGTTTTTAATGATATACTTATTACAAGTTTTTTCAAGGAGGGCAAATGGAAATTGTAAGGCCTACCTGGGTCGAAATCAATTTGAAATGCTTAAAATATAACTTTGATAAAATTAAAAAGTTTTCAGATAGTAGAAAAATTATTGGTGTAGTGAAAGCCGATGCTTATGGTCACGGTGCTGAAGAGATTTCAAAAGCACTTGAAAGTTGGTCAATAGATTTTCTTGCCGTTGCCTCATTTGAAGAGGCTATGCAACTCAGGAAAAATGGTATTAAAAACACACCGTTGTTAGTTCTTGGTTATGTTAATCCTTCTGCTTTAAAAACTGCTGCATTAGAAAATATTCATATAACTCTTTTCAATAAACGTTTTTTGGAGAAATTAGCAGATTATAAAGAGAATATACCTCTTAATATCCACATAAATGTTGATACTGGTATGGGTAGAATTGGAGTTTTCCCTGAGGAAGTCGTGAGCATTGTAAAAACACTCTCTGATATGGAGAAGATCAGATTTTACGGTATTTACACGCATTTTTCTACGGCAGATTCAGATTCAGAGTATTTAAATACTCAACTCCGACGTTTTAAAAAAGTGCTTTTTGATTTGGAAAAGGTTCATTTGAAACCTGAACTTGTGCATGCTGCTAACAGTGCAGCAATTCTTGGTTTTAAAGAAACTTTATTTGATGCGGTAAGACCGGGTATTATTCTTTATGGACTTTCTCCATTTCAGGAGAGGGAAACAGATTTTAAACCTATTCTTTCCTTTAAAACAAGGGTTGTTTATGTGAAAAAGATTCCACCTGGTGCAAGCATAAGTTACGGAAGGAATTTTATCGCTAAAAAAGAGATGACAGTTGCAACAATTCCAGTAGGATATGCTGATGGCTTACCAAGGGCACTTTCAAACAAGGGTGAGGTTCTCATAAAAGGGAAAAGAGTAAAAATTCTTGGGAATGTGACAATGGATCAAACTGTTATTGATGTGAGCGGGATTCCAAATGTGCATAGCGGGAATGAAGTTGTCATAATAGGAAAACAGGGTAATGAAGAGATTACTGCAACGGAAATTGCAAAAAAAATAGATACAATAAATTACGAGATTGTTTCTCGAATAGGTAAAAGGGTAGAGAGGGTTTATATAAATAAATAAGGAGGGAAAAATGGAAGAGAAGTTTAAAGTGGGAAAAACGTTTGTTTTAGGGTTTGGATTTTTGGGGGTTTCTGTCATCTGGGCACTTTATAACGCTTATGTGCCTGTTTTCCTGAAAGAGTGGTATCACCTTCCATCTGTGATTATCGGTTTCATTATGACGATAGATAACATTTTTGCAATATTGCTCCTTCCCTATTTAGGTGCAATGAGTGATAGAACCAGGACAAAAATAGGAAGGAGAAGACCATACATACTCGCTGGTGCTCCGCTTGCAACAATTTTCTTTATACTTATACCATTTGTCGCACTCAAAGGAAATCTTTTTTTAACGATGCTTGCCATTATCCTGATGAACCTTGCTATGGCACTTTTCAGAACTCCAGTTATCGCTCTTATGCCTGACATTACTCCGTCTAAATTCAGGAGTCAGGCGAATGGAATAATTAACTTTATGGGTGGTGTCGGTGCTCTGCTTGTGTACTTTGGTGGCAAAAAATTGTACGATACGAATGTCGCATATCCGTTTATAGTTGGCGGATTGATTATGCTTGCTGCAAGTTTGATTGTAGTTTTCTTTGTTAATGAGGATAAACCACTTGAAAGTCCTGATGAGGAAAATCCTCCCGTTTCTCTTACTGAATCTTTTGAAGCATTGGTTGATAATTTAAAAGATGTTATTGTAGGTGAAAAGAGTTTGATGTTTATTCTTCTTGCAATTTTTTCGTGGTTTATTGGATATAACGCACTTGAAACGTTCTTCACGAGTTATGCAAAATTTTATCTTCATTTAAAAGCAAGTACTGGTGCGCTTATCCTTGGTATGTTTGTTTTGTCTTTTATGGTATTTGCGCTTGTTGCAGGGTTTGTTGGGGCTCGTGTTGGCAGGAGGATTACAATACAGGTAGGCCTTTTGATTGTTTCAATTATCATGTTTATAAGTTTAGGTGTCCACTCCTTTATTCTTTTTTCAGTACTTTTCTTTATAGGTGGTATAGGTTGGGCACTTGTCAACGTGAATTCTCTACCTATGGTTGTTGATATGACCACTCTTAAAAAAGTTGGTGGATACACGGGCTTGTACTATTTTTCTTCTCAGGCTGCTAACATTGTTGCTCCTCCACTTGCAGGTATTTTTATAGATCATTTTGGATATCCTGCTCTGCTTGTTTTTTCCACAGGGTTTTTTGTGATTGCATTTATCTTTATGAGTTTTGTTCGAAGAGGAGAAATAGTTTCTGAGTAGTCCTCACCTTTGACAGAAACTGTTATTGATTGTATACTTTATAAAAGCGAAAGGAGGCATTTGCCATGGAACTTAATATTACGTTGAAAGGTATTGAAAAGATTCCTCAAACAACGGAAGATGCCATTAAATCAAAAATTGAAAAAGTTGAGAAGTATTTTAACAACGTTCAAAAAGCGGATGTTGTTGTTAGTAAGCAAAGAGGAAGGTATTCCATTGAAACAACTTTGCATATTGCCGGAAGAATACTGCGTGCAGAAGGTAGAGGCAATCTGATAGATCAGGCATTGAAAGAAGCGGCTGATAAATTGGATAGGCAGGTAAGAAAATATAAGGAACGTATAAAAGGTACAAGAAAACAGGTTAGAGAAGTGGAAACTCCTGAAGTTAAAGAAGAAGCATATCCGAAGATTGCAAAAGTTAAAACTTTTCCTATAAAACCGATGAGTGTTGAAGAGGCAGTATTACAACTTGAATTGCTTGATCACGATTTCTTTGTATTTAGAGATGAAGAATCTGGAGAGTATAACATTGTTTATAGAAGAAAGGACGGTAATTACGGTTTGATTAAGCCGCAGGAGTAGTATGTTACTTGATATATTTGATCCCACGAAGAAAAATTTAAAACGATATTGGGAAATCGTAAAAAGAATAAATGATCTTGAAAAAACGATATCCTCTCTCTCCGACGAAGAGTTAAAACATAAAACTGTCGAGTTTAAAGAGAGGCTTGCAAAAGGAGAGCCTGATACTTCTATTCTCCCGGAGGCATTTGCCGTTGTTAGAGAGGTGGCAAAACGCACTTTAAACATGCGGCACTTTGATGTGCAACTTCTGGGAGGTATTGTTCTTTATAATGGTGCTATTGCAGAAATGAAAACTGGAGAAGGTAAAACACTTGTTGCAACGCTCCCGCTGTATCTCAATGCATTGCATGGGAAAGGTGGGCATCTTGTTACTGTAAACGATTATCTTGCAAAGAGGGATAGTGAGTGGATGGGCCCGATCTATAAATTTTTAGGGCTTTCAGTTGGTTTGATACAGCATGATTCTGATTTTGCAGAAAGGCAAAAAGCATATGCTGCTGATGTTACATACGGTACGAATAATGAGTTTGGTTTTGATTATTTGAGGGATCACATGGCTGTTTCACCTGATCAGATTGTTCAAAGAGAACTTTATTATGCAATTGTCGATGAGGTTGACAGTATTTTAATTGATGAGGCAAGAACCCCTCTTATAATCTCTGGTCCATCTGAAGAATCCACAGATATGTACTATCAAGCAGCGAGAGTGGCAAGAAAACTTGTAGAGGGTGTTGATTTTGAAGGGGACGAAAAACTTAAAACAGTTACCCTTACTCCAGAAGGTGTTCACAAGGTAGAGAAGATGCTTCATATAGATAACCTTTACGATGAACGGTTTGTAGATGTAGTAAAACATATTAATCAAGCACTTCGTGCGAGGATGTACTTCCAAAAAGATGTTGATTATATTGTAAAAGACGGAGAAGTGATTATTGTTGATGAGTTTACAGGTAGGTTGATGTTTGGAAGAAGATACAGTGATGGTTTGCACCAAGCGATAGAGGCAAAGGAAGGGCTTACAGTTAAAAGTGAAAGTCAAACTCTTGCAACAATTACATTCCAGAATTATTTTAGAATGTACAAAAAACTTGCTGGAATGACGGGTACAGCATATACAGAAAAGGAAGAGTTCAAAGAAATTTACAATCTTGATGTGTATGTTATTCCTACGAATAAACCTGTTATACGAATTGATAGGCCTGATGTGGTTTACAAAACTGAAGATGCAAAGTTTAGAGCAATTGTAAAGAAGATAAAGGAACTGTATAAGAAAGGGCAACCGGTACTTGTAGGTACACGCTCAATAGAAAAGTCAGAACGGCTCTCCAAGATGCTCAAAAAAGAAGGCATTCCTCATAATGTACTCAATGCGAAGTATCATGAGAAAGAAGCAATGATAATAAAAGATGCTGGACAGTATAAGGCTGTTACAATTGCAACAAATATGGCTGGAAGAGGTGTTGATATTAAACTTGGGAAAGGTGTTAAAGAATTGGGAGGGCTTTTTATTCTTGGAACTGAGCGGCATGAAGCAAGAAGAATTGATAATCAGTTGCGAGGTCGTTCTGGAAGACAGGGAGACCCGGGTGAATCCCAATTTTACCTTTCTCTTGAAGATGAACTGCTCAGGATTTTTGGAGGAGATTCTATAAAGAAGATCCTTTCAACACTTAGAATCCCCGATGATGAACCAATACAACACAAACTGTTGAGCAGACAGATAGAGGCAGCACAGAAGAAGGTTGAGGCATACAACTTTAGTATAAGGAAAAATTTGCTTGATTACGATAATGTTCTGGATAAGCAAAGAGAAGTTGTTTATTCCGAAAGGGATAAAATATTAAAGGGCGAATCAGTTCATGATGAAATTGCTCAAATGGTTCGTGATATTGCGGAAAAGATAGTTTTAAGTCGTTACAATGAGGATTTGGGGCTTTCTGAAGAAGATTTGAAGGAAATTGAAAAGGCATTTTCTCAACTTTTGAATAGAACAGTAAAACTTGATGAATCTGCAATGAATATGCGGAAAGAGGAACTTGTTTCTGAATTGCAAGACCTTGCTGCAAAGGTGTATGAAGAAAAGTATGCATCATTCGGAGAAGGGCTTGCTGATGAGATTGAAAAGTATATTTTACTGAGAACAATTGATTCAAACTGGAAAGATCATCTCTATGCAATGGACGACTTAAAAGAAGGTGTAGGCTTGCGTGCTTATGGACAGCAAGATCCGTTAATTGCATATCAGATAGAGGGGCATCAATTGTTTGATGAAATGATTGAAAGAGTAAAAGAAGATACGGTTAGAACGCTTTTCAGAATAGAAGTGCGAAAAGAAGAATCACAGGCTGCAAACTCCGGGGAAAGCACTGAATCTCGATCCCTGAGCAATAAACAGAGTGAGCCTGAAAGCAAACTTTCCAGAGAGGAAAGACGTAAAAGAAGAGCATTAAAGAAAAAATTAAAAAAGAAAAGAAAGAGGTAAGAGACGTTATGATTACTGATGATATAAAAAGAAGGGCTATTTCTTTGCTTGAAAGAATTAAAAAAGGGCTTGATTATTCTTGACTAAAAGAGAAGAAAGGTAAACTTTCCGAACTTGAAAAACTTACTGCTTCTCCTGACTTCTGGCAAAATCCAGATGCAAAAAACAAATTGAAGGAGATTTCTTTGCTTAAGAAAGAAATCTTGCGTTTTGAAGAAGTAGAAAGATTGAAAGAAGATCTTGAGACAATGCTTGAGTTAGGTGAAGAATCTAATGAAATTATGGATGAGGAAATTGCTCCCATCGTGGAAAGGGGCGAAAAACTCGTTTCAGAATGGGAAATAGAAAGGTTTTTGTCTGATCCCTATGATAGTTATAATGCGTTCATTTCCTTTTCATCTGGTGCTGGTGGAACGGATGCTCAAGACTGGACGCAGATGTTGTTGAAAATGTATTTGAGATGGGCGGAAAGGCATGATTTTAAAACTGAAATTCTTGAAGAAATGCCCGGTGATGAAGCAGGAATAAAAAGTGCATTGGTATATGTGAAAGGTGATTTTGCCTATGGACTTTTAAAAGGCGAAAGCGGTGTGCATAGGCTTGTTCGGATTTCTCCTTTTGATGCAAATAAGAGAAGGCATACTTCTTTTGCGCTTGTTGAAATAACACCTGAAATAGAAGATGTTGAAGATATAGAGATTGATGAAAAGGATTTACGAATTGATATTTTCCGTTCAAGTGGGCATGGTGGACAAAACGTTCAAAAAGTTGAAACTGCAGTCCGCATTACGCATATACCCACCGGGATAACAGCCGAATGTCAGAACGAGCGTTCTCAATTGCAGAACAAACAGATGGCAATGAAAGTTTTGAAATCACGTTTGTTACTTTATGAAAAAAAGAAAAGAGAAGAGAAAATTAAGAAGATAAAAGGCTCTCACAAGTCAGCAGAGTGGGGAAATGAAATTCGTTCATATGTGCTTCAACCGTACAAGTTAGTGAAAGACCACAGGACAGGTGTTGAGACTGGTCGAGTTGACGATGTTCTGGAAGGAGACCTCGATGCGTTTATTTGGGCGTATCTTAAAGCGAAGACATAAGAGACATTTGACAAAACACAAAGAAAGTTTTAAATTTATTTTTATTAACACAGTTATCATTTTCATTGGCTCGGTAATTTATGCAGTTTCTGTTGATATGTTTTTTGATCCAAACCATATAGCCCCCGGAGGGTTTATTGGAATAGCAATCATTATTAATCATTATTTCCCAATGCTGAAAATAGGTACTATGATTCTTCTCATGAATATACCGCTGTTTATTATAGGGCTGAGAAGGATAGGGTGGCATTTCCTGTATGGAACAATTATTGGCACTATTCTTTCTTCCATTTTAATAGATATTCTTGCACCCTATGTGCCTGTGATTCATACCGATATGATTCTTGCCTGTATTTACGGGGGATTTATTATGGGTATTGGTATAGGAATTATATTTAGAGCGTATGGGTCAACTGGAGGAACTGATCTGCTTGCGCAGATAGTGTATGATTACACCGGGCTTCCTTTCAGTCAGGCTATGATGGTAATTGATGTGGTGATAATTATTGCAGCAGGTGTTGTTTTCAAAAATATTAACATTTCGCTCTATTCTGTAATTGCAGAGATTGTTGGAAACAAGACAATTGACATTGTTCAAAGTGGATTTACCTTTTCAAAGGCAGTTTATATTATTACTGAGTACCCGGAACCTATCAAAGAATCCGTGTTAACAGAAATAGGCAGAGGAGTTACCGAAATTGATGCAAAAGGAGGGTACACAGGAAGGCATAAAAAGATGCTTTTGGTGGTTGTTCCCCATACACAGGTTTCTAAAATAAAGAAGGTTGTAAGAGATGCCGATCCTGATAGTTTTATGATTATAGCAGAGTTAAACGAAGTAATAGGGAGTGGCTTTAAATCTATGAAGGAGCGAATATGATAGAACTCAGAGACGTTGTTAAGGTTTATCCAAACGGCACTGTTGCGCTTAACAAGGTGAATTTAAAAATTAACAAAGGTGATTTTGTTTATATTGTTGGTGAATCTGGTGCAGGCAAAACAACTCTTCTGAGAATTTTGCATCTTGATGAACGTCCAACGCGAGGCGAAATATTTGCATTTGGAAAGCGAATTGACAGATCTACAAAAACTCATCTATGGAGGAGAAAGGTGCAACTTGCCTACCAGGACTTTATGCTTATTGAAGACAGAACAGTTTTTGAAAATATTACTCTACCACTTCAGGTAATAGGATCGAGTTATTCTGTTCTTGTTCAGCGGGCGGAAACTGTGCTTTCTTCCCTTGGATTAAGAGATAAAATGTATAAACTTGTGAGGGAACTTTCAGGCGGTGAAAAACAGCGTGTCTCTCTTGCCAGAGCAGTTATTTCCACACCGGATGTGTTGCTTCTTGATGAGCCATTGGGAAACCTTGACAAAGATACTGCCTCCCTGATAATGCGCTTTATCGATGCAATAAATGAAAGTGGGATTACTGTTGTTATGTCTACTCACCATATGGTTAAAAGAGAGACATCGCCGAAAAGGATTATAAAGTTGAAAAATGGGAGGATTATAGCAAAGGGCTATGTTTAGATTATTTTACATGCTCAGGCAGAGTTTATTACTTATTGGTAGAAGTAAGAAAGTGATATTTGTTTCTATTGTTTTTCTTACAATAGGTTTTGTTACAGTGGGAAGCATTTACATAACAGGGAAAAGATTTTTTCAATCCTCTTTGAGTTTAAAAAATAAGGTAACGATAACTGTATTTTTTAAAACGAGCGATTCTTATGAAGATGTTCAAAAAACAGTAAATGAAATAAAAGCAATTGATGGAGTAAAGGACGTTTCTTTGATAACAAAAGAAGAGGGAGAAAATAATTTTATAAAACTCTTTCCTGAATACGCTCCTTTACTTAAAACACTTGATGAAAATCCATTTCCTTATACTGCAAAAGTCGAAATTTCTAATATTTCTGCTGGTGATAGCATAAAAGATTTAATTGCTTCATTTCCAATGGTTGACTCGGTAATCTTTTCTGAAGAAATGGCCAGGAAAATAGACAATCTTACAAAAATTGCATGGCTCTTATTTGTTTTTGTTTTTGTTGTTGTAGTTGCAGAATTTGTTTTTATTTCTCAAAGTATTATGTCTTTTCTTGTTGATTTGAGACACACTGAAATTAAAGTGTTAAAATTAATAGGTGCAGATAATTTATTTATAGAAATTCCGTTTATTTTTGTAATTATTTTTACTGTTTTTGCTTCCTGGGTTATATCCGTTTATGTATTGAAGAAAATTGATGTATGGAGTATTGACCTTATAAAAGGGCTTCTACCTTTTGCTAATTATAATTTCTCAGTAAACACAGGTAAACTTTTTAGCGAATTGCTTGTTTCTGGTATTGCTATCTGTCTTTTAGGCGGTATAATACCGTTAAGGAAGGTGAGTCGGGTATGAAAAAGGTTGTTCTCTTCATTTTGGTGTTTGTTTTTCTTTTCTCGTTATTAAACTCTGTTGCTTATTCAGGGCTCACAGAGGAACAGAAAAAATTGCAGAGGTATAAGGAGCAACTTAAATACGTACAGCAACAAATAGCAAATGTTAATTATAATGAAACAAATGTAATTGCACTATTGGGAAACTTAGAGGCAGAAGTGCAGAGTATAAATCAAAACATAGCCGTAATACAAAGTAAAATTGCTGCTGTTGAAAAAGAGATAGATAAGAAAAAAGAACTTATTGCTAAAAATGAAAGTTTGATTCAGCAAAATAAAAAAGCGATCTATGTTGCTTTGAATCTTTCATACAAGATGAGTCAGATTTCTCCAGTAGAATTGCTGTTTTCAGGAGGAGATGTTAATTCATCTGAGGATAAAATCGCTTACATCTCTTATATAGCAGGTGCTAATAAAAACTTGCTTGACGAACTTACTGAGAAAACA
Organism: uncultured Caldisericales bacterium; assembly: GCA_964465465.1. Lineage (GTDB taxonomy): Bacteria > Caldisericota > Caldisericia > Caldisericales > Caldisericaceae > AUK232. The sequence goes on along the minus strand of CAYXJW010000017.1, from coordinate 51,677 downwards.
AAGATTCTGGAAAAGGAAAAATTAGAACTTCTGGAATCTGAAAAGAATCTTTCTGCATTTTTAAATGAAAAAAAACAACAGGAGGAAATTTTGAGTCAGGAAGTCGAGTTGAAAAACCAGCTTCTTTCAACTTTAAAGCAGAAAAAACTCGAATATCTTACGCAAAAGAGTATTCTTGAACAGGAAATAAAGAATGAACAGAAGAAAATAGAAGAACTCATCCGTCAGGCAAACAACGGAAAAATGGTTTTGAAAGGAGGTTTAATCTGGCCGGTGAGAGGCCCTATTACTTCTCCGTTTGGTTGGCGAACAAACCCGATATGGCACACACGTGAATTTCATCCGGGAATTGATATTGCTGTTGCCACTGGAACTCCGGTTAAAGCTGCTGCTGCTGGTATTGTAAGTTATGCAGGTTGGCTTACAGGATATGGAAACGTTGTAATAATTTATCATGGGTCAGATGTTTCAACGTTGTATGCGCATCTTGAACGTTATGTTGTCCGAAAAGGACAGTCGGTACATCAAGGGCAAGTTATAGCATACTCAGATAATACGGGCTGGTCCACAGGTCCGCACCTCCATTTTGGTGTTTATGTTGGAGATAAACCTGTTAATCCTTTGAAGTATTTGCCATAGTTTTGCATTTTATCGAACAACAGATTGATTTATTTTTCTTTATATGCCGGACAGATGTTTCTGAATTCACAGGTTGAACATCTTCCATTGGGGAGTGGCTCGAACTCTTCCTTCAGGATTTTGTTTCCCGTTTCCACTATCTTTTCAAGCCCTTTTTGAACAAGATAGTATCCAATATTGAACTTTATCTCTTCATTGAACCGCACGTATATCATTGAAATTTCATTTATATTTTCAAGGTTCAGAGATTTTTCTGCTGCTATTCTATAGATAATCGGTTGCAGTAAATCTATTTCCCGAAAGAACTTTGGAAGTAGTCTACTTGTTTTATAATCTATGATTTTATATCCCTTACTTGTTTTATCTATTCTGTCAATTCTTCCAATTATTTTAAATTTATCAAGTTCAAAAGAAAAAGTTTTTTCTACAATGTATGCTGGTTTAAAACCGAAGATATTTTTTCTGTAAAACTCTATGAGGATTTTTTTTGCCTCTTCTTTTGCCTTATTTTCCTGGTTTTCTGTTTTGTATCCCTCAGAAATCCAATATTTTTCAAGTAATTCCATAAGATATTCAAGCGGCGCTTTGTCTTTTTTCTTGAAATTTTCCTCAGGGTGGTAAAATTTTTCTAATACTTTGTGAATTGTATTTCCGAAACTAAAGTAGCTTCTTGCCTCTGTGGGAAGTTTATCAATGTATATATACTTGTATCTAAGCGGGCATTCATTGTAGATTGCAATTCGTGAAAAACTCAGATGGAATTCTTTACCCTGTTCCATAATTTTAAAACCTGTTCTTTCACCTCATCTGTATCACTGCTGTTGTTGATAATGTATGTGGCACGTTTCATTTTTTCTCTTATATCCATCTGTGCCTCTATTCTCATTTTTGCTTCTTCTTCCGAAATTTTTTCCCTTTTTATAAGTCTTTCCAGTTGTTTTTCCTTGGGAGTATACACAACCCAGGTTTCGTCTGCAAATTTATCCCATCCCGCTTCAAATAAGATTGCAGCATCGATTACTACAATCTTTGCTCCATTTTTTTTCTTTTTTTCAAGAATTTTCTTTAATTGTTCAGTCATTAATGGAATCATAATATCGTTTAATTTCTTTAGAGCATCTGGTTTTGAAAAAACATAGTTACCAAGTCTTTTTCTATCTATCTTTCCGTTCTTAATGAATTTACTGCCGAACGTTTTTTTAATCTTTTCAACCACGTTTCCAATATTTTTATTCTGAATTTCTTTGCCTATGCTGTCCATATCAATTACTTCTGCACCGAGCGATTTGAGAAATTCAGAGATGAGGCTTTTTCCTGACGCAATGTTTCCTGTTAAACCTATTACCTTCATGCTTTTGCTTCCTTTAAATTACTTCCCCATGCAATGTTTACCTTTAAGGGTATTCTAAGTTTGTAAGCATTTTCCATTTCCTTTTTGATAATTTCCGTCATTTCATCTTTTTTATCTCTCTTTGTTTCCACTACAAGTTCATCGTGAATTTGTAATATCAAATGTGTTTCTGTTCCTTTGATCTTTTCGTATAGTTTTACCATTGCAATTTTTATTATGTCGGCTGCACTTCCCTGGATTGGTGTGTTTATTGCTACCCTTCTTGCTTCTTCTCTTTTTCTCTGATTTCCGGAATCAAATCCAGTTATTCTCCTTCTTCTTCCAAGAAGTGTTCTTGTTTCACCGGTTTTTCTGGCTTGCTCTACAAGGCTCTCTATAAATTCTCTCACTGTTGGAAACTGTGCAAAATACGAATCTATGTAGGCTTTTGCTTCCTCTGGTCCACAACCTAACTGCTTTGCAGCACCGTAAGGGGACATTCCATATATTATTCCAAAGTTTAGTATTTTTGCACTTCTTCTCATTTCTTTTGTTACATCTTCTTCTTTTACTCCAAATACAAGAGCTGCTGTTCGTGTATGTATGTCAACATTGTTTAGGAATGCGTCTATCAGTTTTTTGTCGCCAGAGAGATGAGCAAGAACTCTTAACTCTATTTGAGAATAGTCAGAACTTATCAGTATATGATTCTCATCACTTGCAACAAAACCTGCCCTTATTTTTTCTCCCCATTCCGTTCTTGCAGGAATGTTCTGCAAATTTGGATTTGAACTCCGCAACCTACCGGTAATTGTACCTAACTGATGGAAGGTTGTATGAAGTTTTGCGTCATCTTTTGATACGAGTTTCGGAAGTGATTCTATGTAAGAAGATTTTAATTTTGCAAGGTGTCTGTACTGCAAAACAAGTGGAATAATTGGGTGCTCGTCTTTCATTTCACTCAATACTGCACTGCTTGTGGAAAATCCTGTTTTTCCACGTTTTGTTGGAGTAAGACCTAATCCATCAAATAGTATGGAAGAGAGTTGTCTTGACGATAGAATATTAAAGGAAATACCCGCAAGATCAAAAATTTTGTCCTCTAATTTCTCTAATTCCTCTTCGATCTCTTCTTTGAGTTTTTTGAAGTATGGAACATCTATTTTTATACCGGTAAGTTCCATATCTGCAAGAACTTCTGCAAGAGGTTTTTCTATTTCTTCGTACAGTGGAAACAAGTTTTTTTCCGAAAGTTTTTCGTTTTCAATGTAAGAAATTTTTAAAATACATTCTGCTTTTTCTTTAAGAGAGTTAGTTTTGCAATTTAAACCGAATTCATCGGCTATTGTTTCAACTTTGAAATTTTTCATATCAGGGTCTATTAGGTAGGCTGCAAGCGAAACGTCAAGATCAATGTTTTTAAGAGGCATATCGTATATTTTTGATATTTTATTGAGTGTTTTTAAGTCAAAAACTTCTTTTTTATTTTCACTTGCAAGGACTTTCTTCAATGTATCCAGTGCTGCTGTGTTGAGAAAGAGTTCTTCTCCGATTGAAAATTTTTCAGATTTTTCCTTATCAGCAACCGCAAATTCGAGAATTTTCTCTTTTTCTGATTTAACGATAACTGCAATTCTATTATCTTCTTTGATCTCCTCTGTTGAATCTCTGTTTAGCCCAAGTTCTCTTATTAAACTCTTAAATTCAAACCTTTCAAGTATATCTCTAACTTTTTCTTTGTTAAAGTTTCCAAATTCGGCTTTTTTAAAATCTATCTCTACTGGAACGTTGTAGTACAAGGTGCATAGTTTTTTGTTCTCTAAAATGAGGTCTTTGTTTTCTATGATCTTTGATGTGTTATCTTCCTGTACAAGTTTTTCCACCGTACCATATTTTTCTAATAGTTTTGCAGCGGTTTTTGGGCCTATTCCCTTAACTCCTTTAATGTTATCAGAGGGATCACCTCTCAAAGCTTTGTAGTCAGGTATCTGCTCTGGAAATATACCAAAATCTTTTTTTAACTTTTCGCGGGTGTATTCTTCAAGTTTTGTTACGCCTTTTCTTGTAAGTTTTACTCGAATGTTTTCTTTAATGAGTTGTGTTAAATCCATATCACCGCTTATTACGACTGTTTCAATGTTATTTTCTTCTGCTTTTTTTGCAACTGTTGCTATAAGGTCATCAGCCTCGTAGCCTTCCTTTTCAAGTACAGGTATTCCGAAGGCGCTCAGTATTTCATGTATTGTTTCGAACTGCACAGAGAGTTCGTCTGGCATTTTGGGGCGCTGTGCTTTGTATTCAGCAAAGATTTCATGTCTTAAAGTTGGAGCCTTTTTGTCAAAAGCAATCATAATGTAGTCGGGCTTTTCCTCTCTTAATACGTGTAGTAGCATTCTGAGAAAGCCATACAATGCACCTGTGGGCTCACCTTTTTTTGTAATAAAGTGAGGCAATGCAAAGTATGCTCTGTAAAGAATACTGCTTCCGTCAATTAAAACAAGTTTTTTCATATTATCTCTCCTTGAAAATAATAATACTAATAAGGTTGCAGTTTACCAAATAGTAAATTGCTTGCGTTGAAATTTGAAGGTGCAAATACAAAGTCAGCATATGGAAAATTTCCGTTATTCTTGCACCCTTTACCTATTATAAGAAAAGTTGTACCGTTTTTGTCTATAAAAACGGCATATTTTATCCCGCTTTTTATGAATTTGATTTTCAGGTCTTTCACGGATACAGTGGTTTTTTCGCTATAATAGTGTACTTTTGAATGAGGATAGTTTGTTCTTGCGAATGCATCGGAAAGTTCAGTTTCTGGAGAGGGCATAATTATGTCTGGAATTTTGAACTGATGTGGTAAGATTTGCAGAGCAGAAGATTCTTTGTTTTTTAGAGGTGTATTGCATATCATTAATGAGATTCTGTTTATTCCATTATCTGCAAGGCATTCCTTTATTTTGTAAGTATCTGCTTCTTCATTTTCTAATGTTGTAGTAGATGTAATATAAATTGTCTGGCCTCCATTTTCAATTATAAATCCATCTTCACCGCTTAGTTTTAGTGGTATTATTGAAAATCCTTGTTTGGGAAACATAGGAAGCAAAATTGCAAGGGATAAAAGCACCGTGCTGATTATTTTTATTTTTGTGTTTTTATTTTGGATGCTTAAAAGAAAAATGAGGAGTGCAGCAAAATAAATAAGCATAAAAGTTGCGTTAAAGCGAATATTAAGGTTTGAGTATGGAATTCTGGCGAAAAGCACCGTGGTTTTATATAAAATATGGAAAATGAAGTTTGAAACAGGAGCGAAAATTTTTGCCATTCTGAAACTTACAAGTGAGAGCGTTATCTGGATTATACCTATTGGAAGCACGATGTACATAAAAGGAATTACGAGGAGATTTGCAAGAAATGAAACTGGAGAGAATGTATGAAAATAGTAAGCGATGATTGGGTACAGGATGAGTTGAACAGATATTACCTGAGATAGCATTTTGAAGATAGATTTTTTGGGCATCAATTCGTACAATTTCGGCGATAAGATTATTAGTGCAAATATTGCAGCAAATGAAAGTTGAAAACTAACAGACAGTGTTATAAGAGGGTTTATGAGCAGGAGAATTAACCCTGTAAATGCCAGTGTATTTATTGGGATTTGTTCTTTTCCTGAAAGTTTTGCTATTTCTGAAACTGTAAACATTAAGAATGCTCTTAACGCTGATGCTCTAAAGCCTACAAGTAGAACAAATAGAAACAGTATTGCAACTGTTGAAACACTGCCAAAATTTCCGGCGAAAGAGAGTATTTTCTCTGAACTTTCCCCGAGTATTCCCATATGAAGTCCTGATACTGCAAATATGTGAGAAGTACCCGTCTTTTGAAAAGGTATTTTTTCTGTGTAATTCATTGCTGATATTCCTGATACTGATGAAAGGAGCAACATTCCTTCGCTACTTTTCATAGATAGAAGTGTATTTCTTGCAATTCTGGATCGCATCTTTGAAAATATTGACATTAATGAATTTTTCCTCAATATTTCTATGCTACTTGCATAGATTATGTATGATGTCCCATTAAGTTTTCTTATGATTCCGTTCTGTTCATATATCCGAATTTTTCCTTTTATTTTGACAGTAGAATATGGGGGAGGTGGCTCATTCATTCCGCAATAAACCTTTGCATTTCCAGAAAATTTTTTACTGTTAACTTCGATCTGTGATATTCGAAAACTGTTTGGGCGGATCGTTTGCTTCGAAAAATCTCCTGCTTTTGCTGTGAGTGTTATTTCTTTTCCATTCATTGCATCTGGAATTAATGGCAAATTTAACATTGAAAAACCGGCAGAAGCCCTGAGAAACACAATTATAAAAATTATCACTCCTGTAATTTTTAAGACTTTTTCCTTTTGCAGGGAAACCGTAAATGCGCCAGCGAGAGTAAAAATCAAGAATAAGAGAATGCTTTTTTCAGATACTGAAAATGCGGTAAAAACGGCAGAAAGACCGGTTAAAAAAGCATAAACACCCGGCATTATCCTACCGTTATTAAATCTTTTATTTTTTCAAACGTCTTTTCCCCAATACCGCTTACTCTTGTGATTTCATGAATTGTTTTAAAACCGTTGTGCTCTTCTCTATATTTAATTATTGCATTTGCCTTCACTTCCCCTATTCCGGGTAGTTTTTCAAGCGTTGAAAGACTTGCTGTGTTGATGTTTATTTTCCCGTTTTCCTCGGAGTTTGTTGATGCTGTGCCTTCTGGAACTTTAGAGCCCTGCTTGGGAACGATTATTTCTTCTCCATCTGTGATTTTTCGAGCAAGGTTTATCGCTATTAGATCAGCATTTTTTGTTACTCCACCTGCTTTTTTTATTGCATCTTTCACTATGCTTCCCTCTGGAAGTTCATACACATCTGGCCTGTTTACCTCGCCTGTTATGTAAACCGTAATATTTTTAGGTGTTGGAGTCTGTAAACTGCTCTGCAGTGGTGTTTGAATTTTAAGTGTTTCATCTGGTTGAGATGCATTTTCTTTCTGTGCTTTTCTTGCGCCTGTGATATTCCCTGCTCCAAATGCAATGAGACTTGCAAGAATTATAGCGATGATCCACTGTTTTGGTGAAAGTTCCTCCATTAGTTCATATACCTTCCTGCATTTATATTTAAAGTTTCTCCAGAGATATAATCATTTTCTATTAAGCAGATAATTGCATGGGCAATTTCCTCTGGTTTTGCAAATCTCCCGTTTGGAGAAAGGGATTCGAGTTTCTTTCTTTGTTCAGGCGTTAATCCTTTGAAAAGATCTGTATCAACAGGTCCGGGTGCAATGGCATTTACGTATATTCCTTTCGAGGTGAATTCACCTGCAAGTGCATTGGTTATTCCAATAACTCCTGCTTTAGATGCTGCATATGGTATTCCTACTGTGCCACCGTTCCTGCCTGCGATTGAAGAAACATTCACGATTTTTGCCGGGGTATTTTTTAGAAGGTATGGTATTGAAAACTTGCAGATATTGAATACTCCTTTCAGGTTTACATTAATTGTCCTATCCCAATCTTCTTCGGTTGTTTCAAAGAACGATTTTTTAATCAGAATGCCCGCATTGTTTACCACTATGTTGATTTTACCAAAGTCTTTTGCAATTTTTGAGATTGTGTTATTTACATTTTCAAAGTTTGAGACATCACACTGGTATATTTCTGCTTTTACTCCGTTTGATTCGGCCTCTTTTTTAACATTTTCAGCCTCTTTTCTGTGAGAGTTGTAAATAATTGCTACATGTGCTCCTTTTTTTGCAAGAAGTAGTGTAGTTGCTTTTCCTATACCACGCGACCCTCCTGTTATTACAGCAACTTTGCCTTTGATCTCCATTTTCCACCTCCTGTTGCACTATTAAAAATTATATATACAATTTAAAAACATGCCAAATATTCGGAGGGAAATATGAGAGTACTTGTTATTTCAGATGTCCATGGAAATATTGTTGCGCTTAACGAGGTATTGAAAGAACCGCACGACGCAGTCATTTTTGCAGGTGATATTGTTGATTATGGTCCAGATCCAAAAGAATGTCTGGATAAGATCAGAAAAGTTGCACTGTTTTCTGTGAGAGGGAATCATGATAATGCAGCAGGACTTGGAGTGGATTGTAACTGTTCTCCTGCGATGCATAGTCTTTCTGTTGAAACTCGAAAGTTCACAAGGTCTGTTTTAAATGAAGAAAAATTGAATTACCTTGCAAGTTTACCGCTCAGTGTGAAATTTGTTTTGGATAGAAAGAAATTCTTTATGGTGCACGCATCTTTTTCCGATCCATTATTTAAATATCTAAAACCTGGAAAAATGTCTCTTGATGAAATAGAAAATGAGTTTAAAGATGTTGATTCTGATTTTATTATTTACGGGCACACACATTTTCCACTTATCATTAAAAGAAAGAATGGGGGCTATATTGTAAACCCAGGAAGCGTTGGGCAGCCAAGAGATGGAGATCCAAGGACAAGTTTTGCAATGGTTGATACGGAAAGTGGAACCGTTGAGATTGTAAGGAAAGAATATAATATTGAAGCGGTGGCAATGGAGATAAAGAGAAAGAAATTACCGGTGGAACTCATAGAGATTTTGCGTAGGGGAAGTTGAGGGTTTTACTATTTCAAAAACATTGCTAAAATATATATTGCTATGAAGGAAGAGATAGAAATTAAAAATGCTAAAAACATTCCGTTTGTTTTGGGTGTGCTTGATGAAAATGTAAAAACTATAGAAAAGGAATTGAGCGTTAATATTTTGCTTCGCAACGGTAAGTTTGTAATTGCAGGGGACGAGGCAAATGTTAAAAAGGCAAGTAAAATTATTAAAGATATGGAGTATCTTGCTTCACGGAAGTTTTCCTTTTCTGTTTCCGATCTTATTTATTCCGTAAAAAATGATAAAAGTGAAGACTTCCTCAGAAAAATTCCTGATACAGTGATTTTACATGATATAAAAGGGAGAAAGGTGGCTCCCCGCACTGTCGGACAGAGGAAATATGTAGAATCTGTTTTAAAAAACAGCATTACGTTTGTTATTGGTCCTGCTGGTACGGGTAAAACTTATCTTTCTGTTGCACTTGCAGTCAGATATTACTTAAATGGTTTAACCAGTAGAATAATTTTAACGCGCCCTGTGATAGAAGCCGGTGAAAAGTTAGGGTTTCTGCCTGGAGACATACAGCAAAAAGTGGATCCATATTTCAGGCCGATTTATGATGCACTTTATGACTTTTTAGGTCAGGAAAAAACGTTCAGGCTTCTTGCCAACAAAACAATTGAGATCGCTCCTCTTGCGTATATGAGGGGAAGAACTCTAAACAATGCTTTTATAATTCTTGATGAAGCGCAAAATACAACCTTTTCTCAAATGAAGATGTTTCTTACAAGGTTAGGTGAAGGCTCAAAAATGGTGATCACCGGGGATATTACTCAGAGTGATTTACTCCCTTCTCAGGGAGAAGATGGACTTGCTGCGGTAAGCAAGATATTAAAAAATATAAAAGGCATTGAATTTATTTATCTATCCAGCAAAGATGTGGTGCGCCACGAACTTGTGCAAAAAATCATAAACGCATACGAGAAAAATGAAAACAAGAAAAAATAATTATAGCATTCTCACAAGGAAAATAGATTTCTTTTCCGGGAAAAGGATATCGGATTACGTTAAGGAAAACTTTTTCTCGTTAATAATTGTATTATTACTTGCCATTTTTCTTTTTGGACTTACATTCTATTTTTACTTTCCCAAAAATCTTAACTTAAAGGTTGGTGAAGTTGCTCCAGAGAATATCACTGCGCCCAGAACATTTACGTATATAGATAGTCAAAAAACTGCTGAACTCAAGAAGAAAATTGCTGAATCTGTTTCTCCTGTTTACAAACTTGATGTAAATAAAGAAAAGGAAGTACTTGACAGGTGTGGGAACATATTTGACAAAATAGATACCATTTTGATGTCCAATAAAGATGTTGTGGATAAGCATACGGAACTTGAAGTTCTGCTGTCTGGCAATAAATCGTTTGCTGATTTATTGCTAAAAGAAAGTACAAAAAATATTGAAAGTATGCGTAAATTTCTTGAAACTGTTCTTTATAAACTTATGATAATGGGTGTTAAAAGTGATAGCATAAATCAAGCAGTTCAAATTGGAATTGACGAAATTGATAAATCGTCTTTCAGTGAAGAAGAAAAGCAGTTTATGGTTTATGTGTTAAGACAGGTGATAGAACCTAACCTTATATACGACAAGGAAGCCACAGAGGCGGCAATTCAGAAGGCTGTAAGTGCTGTACCTCCTGTAAAAGTTACAATCAATAAAGGTGATATCATTGTTAAAAAAGGTGAAAAAATTACCCAGGATGAATACAATATTCTTGTTGCTGTTGGGCTTGTGCGTACGAAAAATGACTGGAAAATTATTTTAAGTATTATCATTTTCATTCTTTACTTCCTTGGAATATCGTATGTATCTTTACTTGATAGCAGAAAGATAAGGCCCTCCAATAAAATTAAGAAAAGTCTTGAATTCGCAATAATAAGTGGCATAGTATTTATCATTTTCTTCCTTCTTGAACCAATTTCTCCTTACCTTATTCCAGTTCCACTTCTTGCGTTTCTAATATTTGCATTCTTTGATAAAGATGCTGCGATTATAACTTCCATTGCATTTATCCTCCTCATTACACTTCCATTTGATATTAAGCCTGCAATTTTGTTTGCAATGCTTGCTTCCACAATTATTTCACTGTTCATTTTGAGACGTTTTTCCAGAATGGTTACTATTATTTATGCAGGAATTGCAGGTGCAGTTAGTTTTGCGATTTTGAGTCTGTTTATTGACATTACAGGAAAGGTTCCGATTGTACGAATAGAGTTTGACTTAACGTATGCGTTTACGAATTTCTTTGGGGCTTCACTTTTTGCGTTGGGTATCATATTTATATTGGATCATATGTTTAATGAAACTACAACCGTAAGACTTTTAGAGTTAAGTGATACGAACACACCACTCTTAAGAGAACTTTTATTAAAGGCACCTGGAACCTACCAGCATAGTATGAATGTTGCAAGCCTTGCCTCTGCTGCTGTCTCTGCAATAGGTGGCAATTCGCTTCTTGTTAGAGTTGGTGCTTATTATCATGATATTGGGAAAATGCTTCATCCTTACTATTTTACTGAAAACCAAACTGGAATTCCGAACATTCACAATGAAATTACTCCAAATCTTAGCAAAACTGTTATCATAAATCATGTAAAAGACGGAGTGCAGATTGCGAGAAGGTACAGACTTCCCGAAGAAGTGATTAATTTCATAAGAACACATCATGGAACAAGCGTTGTTTCCTATTTTTATCATAAAGCAAAAGAGAAAGATCCAAATGTGAGAAAGGACGATTTTAGATATCCAGGCCCTCTTCCCCACACAAAGGAAGAAGGGGTACTTATGCTTGCCGATGCTGTTGAGGCAACGATGCACAGTATGACAGATCTTGATAAAACAAAGATAAGCGAGGTTGTCGAGAACATCATCAATGACAGGATAGAAGACGGACAACTTGATGAATGTGAATTAACTCTTGCAGACCTTAAAAAAGTGAAAGAATCTCTGTTTAATTCAATGGTGAGTTTTTACCATAAGAGAGAGGCGTATCCCGGGGAAAAAGATGCTAAAAATTGAGTTTTCAAACCATACAAGGAAGTTCAAAGTAAATAATAGAAAACTATTTCGTATTATAAGGGAAATTGCTGAACTTTCCGGTATAAATCACGGAATTTTAAGTCTTTCATTTGTTGGAGAAAAAATGATCCGAAAAATCAACAAAAATTTTAGAGGCAAGGATTCACCAACCAATGTGATTTCTTTTCCGTTTATGGATGTTGCAGGAGAGGAACGTTTGCTTGGCGATATCATAATTTGCCCGGAGGTTGCGAAAAAACAGGCAAAAAAACAGGGAAACGAGTTTAATGATTATGTTGCTTTTCTTATTATACACGGATTTTTGCACCTTTTGGGATATGATCACATTAAAGAAAATGAAAGACTCATTATGGAGCACAAAGAAGAAGAGATCTTCAAGAAATTAAATATAGATAACTTTATTAAGGAGGTTGATGTCAAAAAATGAGTGACCCTGCGAGTTGGGGGTACGTGATTTTTGCTTTCGTGCTGCTTGTTTTATTTTCTGCCTTTTTTTCAGGAATGGAGGCAGCACTTTTATCCGTATCCAGAATTAAACTTGAATCAATGGCGGCAAGAGGTTCTGTTGTAGCGAAGAGGATTCTGGAATTGAAAAAAAACCCGGAGAAATTTATAAGTCCAATAGTTCTTGGAAACAATTTTGTGAACATTCTTGCATCTGTACTTGCCACATATTTTAGTGTAATTATCAGTGAATCCAGGCATGTTTCTCCTTCTTTTTCTCTTCTCTGGGTGACGGTGACGCTCACTGTAGTGATAGTAATCTTTGGAGAAATGATCCCCAAAAGTGTTGCGGCGTACAATCCTGAAAAATTTTCAAATACATTTTTTTATCTCTTCTTTTTTTTCTGGGTTATCCTGTTCCCGTTTGCATGGGTACTTTCAAAAGTTTCCCGGTTTTTCCTTATAGTTTTTGGTGTTAAAGAAAATGTAAAAACAGTTTTTGAAAACTCTGAGGAATTTATCACGATGCTCCATCTTGGAAAAGAAGAAGGTATAATTGAAAAGTCGGAAGAAAAAATGATTTTCAGTATATTTGAATTTGGGGACACGCTTGTTAGAGAGGTGATGACCCCCAGGGTTGATATGGTAACGATTCCTGTGTCTGCAACAATTGACCAGATTCTTAATGTTGTGATTCAGAGCAATCATTCCAGGATACCCGTGTACAGTGGAAAAATAGATAACATTATAGGTATATTGTATATAAAAGATCTGTTTAAGATATTTAAAATGCAATCTGCAAATAGAGATAAAGTCAAGTTGAAAGATATTTTGAGGCCTGCTTATTTTGTCCCGGAAACGAAGCGTGTTGATGAACTTTTTAGGGAAATGCAAAAGAAAAAAATTCAAATGGCAATAGTGTTTGATGAATATGGTGGAGTTTCAGGGCTTGTTACGATGGAGGATTTACTTGAAGAGATTGTTGGAGAAATTCAAGACGAGTATGAGGTAGAAGAGAAAACATTTCAAAAGATCGGAGAGAATGTTTATCTTATTTCTGGAATGATGAGTATTGATGATTTTAATGAACAGTTTGAGTCTAATCTTTCTGACGAGGAAGCAGACACTATTGGTGGTATCATTCTTGAAAAGCTTGGAAGACTGCCAAATCCTGGTGAAGAAATTGAGATCGATGGGTTTAAGTTAATCCCGGTTAAAGTGAGGAATAGGAGGATTGTTCAGATAAAAGTTATTTTGAAGAACAAGGAGGCTAAAAAATGAACAAGGAAAAACTTATTGAACTTGCAAAAGAGGTAAGAGACAGGGCATATGCACCGTATTCAAACTTCAAGGTTGGTGCTGCTTTGCTTACAAAAAGTGGAAAAATATTTACTGGTTGTAATGTTGAAAATTCGAGTTATGGCGCAAGTATGTGTGCTGAGCGTGTTGCGGTGTTCAAAGCAGTAAGCGAAGGGGAAACGGAATTTCTCCAGATAGCAGTTGTTACTGATACTGAAGAACCCGCTATGCCTTGTGGAATGTGCAGGCAGGTACTTGCCGAATTTTCTCCGCACATTAAGATATATGCTGCAAATCTTGAAGGAAAGGTTGTTGAAACCACGCTTGACGAACTTTTGCCGTATGCATTTACAAAAGAAGACCTTAAAGGAGGTGAAAAATGAGAAGAATTATTCTTGCGGGCAACTGGAAAATGCACAAACTTATCGAAGACGGAATTACACTTGCAAAATGCACTGAAAACGGAGTTAAGGATTTACCTTTAGATGTGATTGTATTTCCTCCCTTTACCGCTATCCACCCTGTTTATAATGCACTTGGCCCTGATTCGAAAGTAAAAGTAGGTGCACAAAATATGCATTTTGAGGAAAAAGGTGCTTTTACTGGCGAAATTTCACCACTTATGCTTAAAGATGCAGGGGCTGAATATGTGATACTTGGGCATTCCGAAAGAAGAAATATTTTTGGAGAAACTGACAGTTTTATAAATAAAAAGGTAAAATCTGCTCTTTCACACGGATTAAAGGTAGTTTTGTGTGTTGGTGAAAAACTTGAAGAAAGGGAAGCGGGAAAAACTGAGGAAGTAATAAAGAGTGAACTCATCGCTGATCTTAGTGAGGTTAGTAGAGAGGAACTTGAAAGTATTATCATCGCATACGAACCTATTTGGGCAATTGGAACCGGTGTTTCTGCAAAGCCCGAGCAGGCTGAAGAAGTTCACAAGTACATACGTTCATTGCTTGACGAGATGTTTGGTTCTGGAACGGGAAATAACACAACGGTGCTTTATGGAGGTAGCGTAAAACCAAAAAACATTGAGTCTCTTGCGAAGATGCCAGATATAGATGGAGGTCTTGTTGGTGGAGCAAGTTTGAAGTGTGAGGATTTTGTTGAGATAGGAAAAATTCTTGCTAAAACAAAAGGATTATAGGTTTTGCAACTTGTGTGGTATAATATATAAAAATTTACGGAGGTGAAGTAGTATGGCAGGTTTTTGGGACAAGATTAAAAAAGGAGCGCAAGAGGCTGGTGAAAAGGCTGCACAACTTGCAAAAATTGCAAAAATCCAAACAGAGATAACAACACTTGGAAGCACGAGAAAAACGAAGATAGTTGAATTAGGAGAGAAAGTTTTCTCTCTGTATAAAGAGGGAAAACTCTCGGAAGATGTTCAAGAACTTCTTAAAGAATTGATTGCTCCTATTGAAGAGGTAGAAAAGCAGATTGAAGATAAGAAGAAGGAAATCGAAAAGATTAGAGAAGAAATGAATGAAAAAGCGGAAGAAGTAAAAGAAGAGGTAAAGTCAACTGCTGAAAATGTCGAAGAAAAAACTGAAGAAACTGCAACTGAGGTAAAAGAAACGGCAAAAGATGTTGCCAAAGATGTAAAAGAAACTGCATCTGAAGTTAAATCAGATCTGAAAGATGCTGCTGATACCTTGAAAGGTGATAGCGGAAATTCAGAATAATTTTGCGCATTTTGACAATTGGAACGAGGGCGTAAGCCCTCGTTTTTATTTGTAAAATAAACTATGAAGAAAAATATACAAAAGGTAATTTCCAGAGTAAAAAGTGAACTTTCTTCTTCTGCGCATGATCTGGAACATACTTTTCGAGTTCTCAAATTAGCCAGAAGGATTGCGTCGCACGAAAGTGGTGTAGATATTGAAGTTATAGAACTTGCTGCGATTCTCCACGATATAGCACGTGTTAAGGAGGATAATGACATCACTGGTAAAATTGACCATGCAATTCTTGGATCTGAAATGTCAAAAGAAATTCTTGAAGAACTTGGTTATCCAGATGAAACCGTGAAAAAGGTTTGCGATGCTATAAAGACACACAGGTTTAGAGGGAAAAATATTCCAGAAACTATTGAAGCCAAAATTTTGTTTGATGCTGATAAATTAGATGCAATCGGTGCCGTGGGAATTGCCCGTGCATATATGATTGCAGGTGAGATGGGTGAGCCTCTATACAGAGAGATTCACGATCTTGAGACATACAAAAAAGAAAATCTTGTTGATGGGGAACTAACAGGTAGAATTAAGGATATATCCCGCCATTCTGTTAATATTGAGTATGAAACAAAATTTAAGAAAATTCCAGAGAGGCTTTTTACGGATACTGCAAAGAAAATTGCGAAAGAACGTCTTAAATTTATGGACAAATTTTTTGAGCAATTAAGGAGAGAAGTAGAAGGGGAGGCATAGGATATGCGCAACAAAGAAGTTGCGGAAAAATTTTATGAACTTGCTAAAATGGCAGAACTTGCAGGGGATAATCCGTTTAAAATTAGGGCTTATCTTGAAGCAGCAAGAAGAATTGAAAACCTTACAGTTCCCATTGAAGATCTGGCAAAAGAAGGAAAACTTACCGGGATAAAAGGGATAGGCACAAGCATTGCAGAAAAGATCAATCAATACCTTAAAGAGGGAAAAATAGAGAAACTCGAAGAACTTAAAAAGAAAATTCCAGAAACCTTGCTTGAAATAGAAAAAATTCCCGGTATGGGAGCAAAGCGTGCAAAGATTTTGTATGAAAAACTTGGTATAAAAACCGTTGAGGATTTGAAAAAGGCAGCGGAAAAAGGGTTAATTCGTACTCTACCCGGTTTTGGAGAAAAAACAGAGAAAAAGATTCTTGAAGGGTTAAATTCGATGAAGGATAAAACTATTGACAGGGTTCTTCTGGGAATTGCACTTCCGCTTGCAGAGGGAATTACTGAAAAACTTAAAAATAACTCTCCAGTAAACAGGATTTTGATTTGCGGTAGTATTCGAAGAATGAAGGAAACAATTGGAGATATCGATATTCTTGTTACTTCTGACAAACCAGAAAAAGTGATGGATGCATTTGTAAAACTCCCGGAAGTTAAAGAAATTTTAGTAAGGGGTGATACAAAAACTTCCATTCTTACGTTTGAAGATTTACAGGTTGATCTGCGAGTAGTTGAACCTGAATCCTTTGGTGCTGCAATACAGTATTTTACGGGCTCAAGGCAGCACAATATCCATCTCAGGGAACTTGCCATAAAGAAGGGGTTGAAAATCAATGAATACGGAGTTTTTGACTTAAACACGAACAGAAAGATAGCAGGGGAAACAGAAGAGAGTGTTTATGAAGCATTGGGACTTGATTGGATTCCACCAGAAATGAGAGAGGACAGAGGAGAGATAGAACTTGCTGAATCGCATAATCTTCCTGCACTTGTAGAACTTTCCGATATAAAGGGAGATCTCCATATGCATACGACGTATTCCGATGGAATGAATTCTATTGAAGAAATGGCAGAAGAGGCAATGAAACTTGGTTATCAGTACATAGTAATTTCTGATCATGCAAAGGCTCTCGGAATAGCAAACGGCCTTTCTATTGAGAGATATAGAGAGCAGAAGAAAAAGATTGAGCAACTAAACAAGAAATTAAAACCTTTTAAAATATTTCTTGGCACGGAACTTAACATTCTTTCAGATGGGAGTCTGGATTTTCCTGATAATGAACTTGAACTGTTTGATATTTGCCTTGCAGGGATTCACACGGCGATGAATCAGAGTGAAGAAAAAATTACAGAGAGAATTAAAAAGGCAATTTCAAACAGGTTTGTAAGAATAATTGTTCATCCAACAGGCAGGATTTTAAACGGTAGACAGAATTACGAAGTTAATGTGGATGAATTGTTTAAAGAGGCGAGGAAGTACGGAAAGGTTTTTGAAATTAATGCTTCACCTGAGAGACTGGATTTAAGTGATCTGAATGCAAAAAAGGCGAAAGAGGAGTACAATTTAAAACTTTCTATTGATACGGATGCTCATTCAGTGGATTCATTGAGCAATATGCGGTACGGTGTAGGAGTTGCAAGAAGAGCATGGCTCACGAAAGATGATATAATAAATACGATGAATCTTGAAGAATTCGAAAAATTTTTGGAAAGGGGTAAAAAATGATTATACAAATATACGCAATTGTTTCAGAAGAGGATGCAGAAGCATTGTGCAAACTTGGTGTTGATCACATAGGATTGGTAGTAAATTGGAAAGGAGATTCTGAAAAAGGGATTGTTTCTGTAAAAAAGGCAAAGAGCATTATCGATGTTGTAAAGGATTATGGGAAAATAGCAACTGTGATTTTAGATACAACAGAGACTGCCGGGGTCAGAAAGTATGTTAAAGAACTTGAACCTGATATTGTTCACATTTGTAGTAAACTTTCAATTTCTGAACTATCCACAATGAATAATATGCTTGACGAACTTGGTGTGCAACTTATGTATGCAGTTCCTGTGAAGGATAAGAGCAGTATTGATGAAGCCCTTTCTGTTCAACCTTATGTAGATTTTATTATGCTTGATTCTCCATTTCAAAGTAATCAAATGCCGGGTTTTGTTGGTGCAACAGGGAGGACTCATGATTGGAATATAAGTGCAGAGATAGTTTCTCTTTCATATAAACCTGTTATTCTTGGGGGTGGTTTGAGTCCTGAAAATGTTCAAGATGCAATAAAAAAGGTGCGCCCTGCTGGAGTAGATGCAAAAACTTCTCTTGACGTGCCGGGTGGAAATGGAAGGAAGGACTTAAAAAAGGTAAAAAAATTCGTTGAGAAGGTAAGAGAAATTGAAAAAAAAGGTTAAATTACTTGTTATAGGTGATAACTGTTTTGATATTACGATAAAATCGAAGTTTGATTTTCAAAAAGACAGAAATTTCTTGCCTGAATATTATGTTTCAAAGCCTGCTGGGACGGGTGTAAACTTTGCAGTTTCATTTTCTCGTTTAAGCGGAAATGCCGTTTATTTTACTCCAATTTCTTTTGATTCATTTGGCAATGAAATAAAGAATTTTCTTCTCAAAAACGGAGTAAAAATTGGTGCAAGCACTTCAAAACTCAACACAGCGTTGATAGTTGCATTAGTTAACGAAAGCGGTGAGAGAACAACATTTGCTTTGATAAAAAATGCATCTTACACAGATATATCTCTAAAAGAGTTTGCAAATTTAGATTTATCTAATTTTGATGGTGTTTACATAAGTGGAGGGATAAACACTGAACCAGAAGTTTTTGGAGAGATTCTTAGAATTGTTGACAGAATTAAAGAGTCGTCTGGAAAACTCTATTTTGATCCACAAATCAGGATAGGAAAGGGGATTCCGGGTTTTGTGGAAATATCAAATCGAATTGCTGAAAAGAGTGATATAATCTTTGCAAACGATGAAGAGGTGGAAGTTATAGACGGAGGCATTCTTAAAAACAGAATTGTAGTAGAAAAGAGAGGAGAAAAAGGTGCAGCAGTTTTCGAAAATGGAAAAGAAATTTCCCGCATAGGAGGAATAAAAGTTTCAGTTGTGGATACAACAGGTGCAGGAGATGTTTTTGATGCAGCATTTTTAGTTCAGTATCTTTCTGGTGTATCTATTGAAGACTCCTTGAAGTTTGCAAATATTGCTGGGGCAATTTCTGTTTCAAAAAGTGGTGCATATGCACCGTTTGTAAGTGAAGTGGAGGGATTCATTGGGAAATATGAGAAATAGATTTTTTTCCGATGAGGACATTCCTTATGTTGCAGAAAAGATAAAAAGTTTTATAAAAGATTACACAGAAAAATTTAGAAAAACTGGTGTTGTGATCGGTGTAAGTGGTGGAATTGATAGTGCAGTTTTGGTTAAACTCTCTGTGGATGCATTGGGAAAGGATAAAGTTACTCTTGTGCATATTACGGAACGTGATACTTTAAAAGAGAGTACACATTCTGCAAAGGAAGTTGCAAGAGATGTGGGTATCCCTTTGAAGTTTAAGTCTATAACGCTTATGCTTGAATATTTTGGGCTTTATTCACTTCAACCATTTCTTGGGTACATCGTGCCTGAAAAGGCAAAAGTTGAATACGCAAAGAGAAGAATGAAGAAACTCTCTCAAAATGGCCCACTTTATTTAAAGCACCTACTGGGAGAAGGTGATGAACTTTTCAGAAAGGACATTGCCTATTATGAGACAAAGGCACGTGCGATTACACTAACACTTTATTATTTTGCAAATTTAGAAAATAAACTTGTGATGGATAGCGGGAATAAAACTGAGGTCTCGGTTGGGTATTATGCCCGTTATGGAGAGGCGGGTGATATAATGCCTCTTGGGGATATTTATAAAACCGAAGTTTACGAACTTGCAAAGTATGTTAAGGTTCCGAAAGTTGTTTTAAATAGACACCCTGCACCGGACATAATTCCGGGAATTACAGATGAAGTTGCAATAGGAATAAAATACTCAATTCTCGATAAAATTCTGCTTGGTATGGAAAATGGAAAATCTGTTGAAGAGATTTCAAAGGAGTTGAATGTGCCTGTTAGTGATGTGCTTTATGTGGAAAAAATTAGAGATTATGCTTCACTGCTTTCAAAAATTCCTGTGAAACTCAAATTCTAATATGGAAAAATTTAAACTCGTTTCAGATTTTAAACCTACCGGAGATCAACCGGAGGCTATTGAGAAACTCGTTGAAGGGATTAATAAGGGGTATAAGTTCCAGACTCTTCTTGGAGTTACTGGCTCAGGGAAAACATTTACAATGGCAAATGTCATTGAGAGAGTTCAAAAACCCACGTTGATTATCTCACATAACAAAACTCTTGCTGCACAACTTTATTCAGAATTCAAAAAGTTTTTTCCTGAAAATGCTGTTCGCTATTTTGTGAGTTATTACGACTTTTACAGGCCTGAAGCGTATGTTCCGCAACTCGATCTCCACATTGATAAAACTGCTGATATAAATGAAGACATTGCAAGATTGAGACATGCAACGGTAAGGGCACTTCTGGAGCGAAGAGACGTTATTGTTGTTTCATCTGTTTCTTGTATATATGGTTGGGATTCTCCGGACGAATATAAAGAGCAACTTCTCACTGTGAAGGTGGGACAAAGAATAAAAAGATCCTCCATTGCTTTAGGACTTGCGCGGCTGCAATTTGAAAGAAATGATTTTGATTTAAGGCCTGGAAGGTTTAGAATGCGAGGAGATGTAATTGATGTTTTTCCAAAGGAATCTGAAACTGCAATAAGGATTGAATTATTTGGAGATGAAATTGATTCTATTAATGAGTTTGACCCTCTCACAGGCCAGATTATTTCAAAGCATTCTTCATTTACATTTTTTCCTGCCTCGCAGTTTTTAACGAGTCCTGAAAGGATTCATAGATATGCGGAAGAAATAAGGAAAGATCTTGCAATACGTGTGGAGTTTTTCCGTAAAAAAGGACTTCTTCTTGAAGCACAGCGGTTAACTGAGCGAACGAATTACGATCTTGAAATGTTGGAACAAACAGGGTACTGCCCAGGAATAGAAAATTATTCTCGTTATTTTTCAGGAAGGAAACCAGGAGAAGAACCTTTTACTTTACTCAATTTCTTTCCGGATGATTTTTTGATGTTTATTGATGAATCTCATATTACAATCCCTCAAATAAGAGCAATGTACCATGGTGACCATCAAAGGAAACTTACCCTTGTAAAATATGGTTTCAGGCTTCCATCGGCATTGGATAACAGGCCTTTGCGATTTAATGAATTTCTTGGGCATGTTAATCAATGCATTTTTGTTTCGGCAACTCCTGCAGATTTTGAGAGAAAGGTTAGTTCTCAAATAGCAGAACAGTTGATCCGTCCTACCGGGCTTACTGATCCAGAAATAGAGGTTAGACCTGTAAAAGGACAAATTGATGATTTGATGAAAGAAATAAAACTACGGGCAGAAAAAGGGGAACGTGTATTGGTAACAACTCTTACGAAAAAATTTGCCGAAGATCTTGCCATTTTTCTTACAGAGCATAACATAAAGGCAAAGTATTTACATTCCGAAATTAAAACTCTTGAGAGAGTCAAAATTTTGAAAGCATTGCGAGGGGGAGAGTTTGATGTTTTAGTTGGTGTTAACTTATTACGTGAAGGGCTTGATCTTCCTGAAGTATCTCTTGTTGCTATTCTTGATGCTGATAAGGAGGGCTTCTTACGTTCTGAAGTTTCATTAATTCAGACGATGGGGCGGGCTGCAAGGAATGTTTCTGGTAAAGTGATAATGTATGCAGATGAGATTACAGATTCTATGAAGCGTGCAATAGAAGAAACCGAGAGAAGAAGAAAAAAACAGCTGGAGTACAATAAAAAGCATAATATTGTGCCCCAAACGATCAGAAAGGCAATTTCAGATTTAATTGATTTGCCATGGAAAAAAGATGAAGAGATCGAAGAAACAGATTTCAGCAATTTAACAGAGGAGCAATTTAAAGCCTTAATTACAGAGTTAACAGAGGAAATGTATCTGAAAGCCGATACATTAGAATTTGAAGAAGCAGCGAAAATTAGAGATAAAATTGAAAAATTAAAAGAAATTTATAGGAGAAAAAAATGGCGAAAAAGAAAATAGGGCTTGCACTTGGAAGTGGTGGACCAAGAGGCCTGTCTCACATAGGCATTATAAAGGTTCTTGAGAATAACGGTATAAAACCCGATATGATTGCAGGATCAAGTATAGGAGCGCTTATTGGAGGTGCTTACGTTGTGCTGGACTCCATTAAAAAAGTGGAACAGATGGCACTTTCAACAGATATGAAAACTGTTCTTGGTATTCTGTTTGATCCAACTATGAAACTTGGTTTAATAAAAGGAGAGAAGGTTACAAATTTTATGCAAGAAAAGTTTGGAAATCCGCGAATAGAGAACTTAAAAATACCTTTCTTTCCTGTGGCAACTGATTTTTCAACTGGAAATCCTGTTGTATTTTCAAGAGGAGGATTTATTGAAACAATAAGGGCAAGTATATCAATTCCTTTTATTTTTCAACCCGTTGCATATCATAAAAAATTACTTGCTGACGGAGGACTTTCAATGCAAGTCCCGGTGAAGCCACTTAAAGATGCTGGTGCAGATATTATTATTGCTGTAAACCTTGCTGAAAATTCCTACAATAAGGAGGATTATTTTGCTGATGGTTTGGTCCGTTCGCCCTTTGGAATTTATAAACTTACTGTTAATGCAATTGGTATTCTGGAGATGAATTTGGCAAGGGAAAACTGTCGTGATGCTGATGTTGTTGTTTCACCTGATGTGCGAAATGTAGGCTGGGATAGTTTCTGGAAGCCTAAAAAAGTAATTGAAGCAGGCGAGAAAGCAATGAAAAACGCCATTCCGCAACTAAAAAGTCTTCTTTAGTTTACACTGTTGTAAAGGCGGTCTTGCTGAAATAATTAAACTGTCAATTTAAAAGCAAGTGTAAATAGACGGTATTTTCTCCTCATTTCTTTACCCCCACATTACATAAACCTCATTCTTAACATATATTTTTCATTTATTGATGTTTGAAAGTTTTGTAATCAAGGATATTTTTCAGCATTTTGCGTTGAGTCCCACTCCTGCCCGGGAGTTATTATTATAATCTTATCGTTTGAACCTCCCTTTTTGCACACGAATTTATCTATCTCATTGTATTTGTTTGTCTGATTTGTTTACTTTCCGTGCTTTTATCTATAAACTGGTTTTGCTTATCGATGTGGTTTATTCATATTCGTGGTGTAACTTATGGAGATTTTGAATGAAGAAACTGTGTTTCTTGACGAAATTTCGTTTTATAGTAAAATAAACTCACAAGTGAGGTGATAAAATGGAAGATAGTAAAATATACATGAAATTACTTAAAAATGTTGAAAAGAACAAATACAAACTTATTAAGGAACTGATAAGTAAGGGCGAGGAACTTTCAAAACTTGAGCCTGAATTTGTTCCTTTCTATGCAGGAAGTTGTTTTATGAAAGTTTCTGCAAGAATGCTGGAGGAGGCCGAAAATAAAGAGAAGTAGCAATGTTTTACTGATAGTAACTGGTAGCATTGCAGCATACAAAGCAATAGAGATTTTAAGAAAACTTAAAAATCTCAATGCAGATGTTAGAGTTATTCTCACAAGAGGGGCGGAACAGTTTGTTCGCCCTTTAAATTTTTCGGCACTTGGTGCATCTGCTGTTTACACGGATAAAGATGCTTTTACCGTGGATTCTCAGGGTGTTTCTGCGCATCTCTCTGTTTCCCGGTGGGCTGATGGAATTCTTATTGCTCCAGCGAGTGCTGATTTTATTGCTAAACTGTCTGTTGGTTTTGCGGATTGTCTTGCCTGCACTGCTGTGCTTGCATTTGAGAACAAGAGAAACATTTTTATTGCTCCTGCAATGAATGAAAAGATGTATGCAAATCCAATCACGCAAAAGAATGAAACATATTTGAAAAGCCTTGGTATTAATTTTATTGGCCCTGCCTCTGGAAAACTTGCAGATTGCACAGAAGGGAAAGGCAGAATGGAAGAACCGGAGAAAATTGCAGAAACAGTTGCCTTTTATCTTGCAAAAAATGGACCACTTTCAGGAAAAAGAATTCTAATAACTGCAGGTGCAACAAGGGAATATCTTGATCCTGTCCGTTTTATAACTAATGCCTCTTCTGGAACTATGGGCTTTGAAATCGCAAAAGCATCAAAACTTGCCGGGGCAGAAGTGATCCTGGTGACGGGCCACCATACTGCAGAACCTCCTGTTGTGGATCATTTAATTTTTGCAGATACCACTGAAAATTTGTTGAAGTTTACAAAGGAAAATTTTTCTAAGTCTGATATCTTAATAATGGCTGCTGCTCCCGTTGATTTTAAGCCTAAAAAAATAAGTTCTAAAAAGATTAAGAAAAGGAAAAATCTTACATTAGAGTTTATTTCTACACCTGATATTTTAAAAACTATTTCTGCAAAGAAAGAGAATAAAATCATTGTGGGCTTTGCTCTGCAAACTGAAGATGTTGAGAAAAAGGCGTTGGAAAAAATGAAAGATAAGAATATGGACATCGTTGTTGCTAATTCACAGGGAAATTTGGGAAAAACTGTTGGTTCTGTTATAATAATAGACAAACACGGTAGAAAAGCGGTTGTAAGAGAAAAGGAAAAAAGTTTTATAGCAGATAAAATTGTTAATTTTTTGATAGAATACTTGGATAAGGAGGTAAAAGATGGTTAGAAATGAAGAAATGAGATATGTAACTTCAGAGTCTGTAACAGAAGGGCATCCCGATAAACTTGCAGACCAGATTTCAGACAAAGTGCTTGATGAAATTTTAAAAGAGGATCCTCATGGACGCGTTGCGTGTGAAACGTATGTCACGCATGGGCTAATAATTGTAGGTGGCGAAATCACGACTAAGGCATGGGTTGATATTTCAAACATAGCAAGGGAAACAGTTAAAGAAGTAGGTTACACTTCTCCGAGATACGGGTTTGATTATCACACCTGTGCTATTTTAAACGCTGTTGGCAGGCAGTCTCCTGATATTGCGCAGGGAGTAGATCGTGGTGGTGCTGGTGATCAGGGTGTAATGTATGGATACGCAACAAATGAAACCGATGAATTGATGCCGCTTCCAATTGTTCTTGCTCATAAACTCACAGAGCAACTTGCTAAGGTAAGAAAAAGCGGTAATCCCTCTGATGTTGGACCATTTCTTGGGCCTGATGGAAAAGCACAGGTTACCCTTAGATATGAAGGCGGAAAGGCAGTAGAGGTTACTGATGTTGTTATTTCAACTCAACATACCGAGGAACTTTTAGATAAAAATGACCCTTCTCATATGTCTGAAGAGTCAAGACAGAAAATAATTCAGGCTGTTGCATTGCCAATAATTCCTGATTATCTAATAACTGATAGGACAAGATTTCATGTGAACCCAACAGGTAAATTTGTTGTGGGTGGTCCACAGTCTGATACGGGAATGACGGGAAGAAAACTCGAAGTTGATACATATGGAGGAATTGCTCCTCATGGTGGCGGTGCTTTCTCTGGAAAAGATCCAACAAAGGTTGATAGATCTGCAACTTATATGATGAGATATCTTGCAAAAAATGTTGTTGCATCTGGAATTGCTGATGAGTGTCTTATACAAATTGCTTATGTAATTGGAGAAAAACAACCAGTTTCGTTTATGGTGGATACATTTGGAACGGGTAAAGTGGACGATAGAGAAATTGAAAAAACTCTCAAAGATCTTGTTGATCTTTCACCTGCAGGTATCATAAAACATCTTGATCTTTTGAGGCCTATTTATCAGAAAACAGCATCTTATGGCCATTTTGGAAGGAATGAGCCGGAATTTACCTGGGAAAGAACTGACCTTGCAGAAGAATTGAAAAGCAGGCTTGGGAAATAATAGAAATTTGACCCTTGTGGGGGGAGTTGTAATTGATGGGCTTAATATAAAGAAAGACCTATTCTATTACAAAATCCCCCCATTTTTGGTTGATAAAATTGAAATTGGTGCAAAGGTTTCCGTTCCATTTGGGCCAGGGAATATTAAAGCATCGGCATTTTTATTTACCTTAGAAGAGAACCGTCCCATTGAAGGCTTAAAAGAGATCCAGGCAGTAATATCGCCTCCGTTATTTGATAGACAAACAAGAGATCTTATTCTGTTTATCGCTGAAAATTTTTTCATACCTTTACATATATTCGTAAACAAAGTAATCAAAGGACTTTCCCCGGAAATTTACAGAAGGTTTGTTGTTTGTTTGTCTGAGGAAAAACTCAGGGAGTTTGCAAAAACTTATTCAGGAAAGAAAAAGGAAATTGCAGAGTTTATTATACAAAGGAAGGCTGTGCCCGTTTCGGTTTTAAAAAAACGTTTTGGTAAATATTACGGAGCAGTCGTGAAATCCCTTGAAGAGGAAGGTTTGGTTGAGCGATTGAGTGTATCCGAAAAATTTACTTTACCGTATATTTTTTTGAATATTCCATACGAAAAAACAGAAAATGTGCTTGATCTGTTTGAAAATAAAAAGTTGAGATCTTCTGCTGCTGCTATTCTTGGAAGGCTTTTATCTGCAAAATCTCCACTTCGTGAAGATGATTTGAAAAAAGGCATAACATATGGAAGGAGAATTATAGAATTTCTCGTAGAAAAGGGTGTTTTGAGGGCTGAGAGGATTGGAGATTCAAATACTAAAGCAAACTTAAAAGCAGCAGAGTTCTCTTTAATATGTGGATTATCCCTTATTGAAAGAACTTTCAAGATTATTGAGAATATTAAAAAACATTCTAAAGGGAAAACTCTTATTGTGTTTTCAGAACTGTCTGTTTTAAATAGAGTAAGTAAAGTGTATAAAAAAGAATTTGGAGAAAAAGTTTTTGTGTGGAACGGAAAGGATAAACGAAAATTGATAGAAGCAATTTATTTTAAGGAAAAAAGCATTTTTCTTGTAACTTCTTTCGCTTTGTTTGTGAAAATCCCAAATCTTGACTGCATAGTTTTAGAAGGTGCTTCATCGCGCTATTTTAAGAAAACAGATTTCACTCCGTTTGATGTGCTTATAACATCTGTAAAAAAAGCGAAACTTGAAAACCTGAAATTAATCTTCTCAACTCCTGTGCCGGAAGAAAGTATTTTTTATCTGAGAGATGCTGGAGTTTTGGGAAAAATTGATTGCTACAAAGAGAAGTATCAGATAAAAATAATCGATATGAGGAATGAATTTAAAAAAGGAAATTACAAAATGATCTCTTCTGTTCTTCAAAGTGAAATAAGAAATGCTTTGAAAAATTCAAAAAATATCGCACTTCTTCTTAATAGAAAAAGTTATTCCACTTTTGTTATGTGCAGAGAATGTGGATATGTAATGCGTTGTCCGAAATGTGATGTGCCGCTGTACTATGATAAAAGCGAAAATGTTCTTTACTGTCATATTTGTGGATATAAAGAAAAGCCTCCCAATGTGTGTCCAAGATGTGGTAGCGTAAACATTAAATATTTCTCTGGAGGAATACAAAAACTCGAAGAACAACTTGTTAGAATGTTTCCAGATGCAAGAATAGTTAAACTTATTAGTGGAGAAAAATCAGAATTTATTGTGAACTCAGAGGAGTATGAAAAGACAATTTTTATTGGAACTGAATATATGATAAGCCATCTTGATCTTTCCAATATATCTGCCTTTGGATTTGTGAGCGCTGATATTTTCTTAAACAGATTTTCTTTTAATGCTTCGGTAGATACGTTTTCCTTGATTTCAGAAGTTGCAATTGAGATGAAGGAAAAACCTGTTTATGTGCAGACGTACATTCCTGAGCATTTTGTCTTAAATTATGCAAAGAGAATTGAATTTGAAAAATTCTTTAAAGAAGAACTTGAATTAAGAAAAGAATTAAGTTATCCTCCTTTTAGTAATTTGCTTGTTTTTAAATTTTCCTCTGTTAATAAGGTGGAAGCAGAGAAAAGTGCGAGTTTATTTAAAGAAAAAATTATTTTTGCCTTGCAGGGCAAGATAAAAGCCTTTGGGCCATCGCCTTCAGCAGTTCAAAAAAGGGGTGATTACTACTTTTTTGAGGTAACTGTTAAAACTCATCAGATTGATCCTGCATTGAGAGGTATATATTTAGAATTTTTGAACAACTCTGGTGAAGTGAAAATCTCTGTTGAGCCTTATATTTCAATAAAAGCGGGCCTTGATTAAGCAAGAGCCCGCTTTGTATCATTTATGGGTTAAAGTTAAAGAATGGAGCAAGAGGATTTGTTTGTTTTTTCTGCTGTTCTTTTGGTGATGGCTGTGCCTGTAAAGTAACTTCCAGTCTTAGTGTTTCGGGAAGTCCTTTTCTTTTGAGTTCTACAATTATCTGGTCTCCTACGTTGTGAGAACGTATAATGTTGATTAATTGATCAGAGGTTTCTACCTTTTTGCCATCTATTGCAACTATAATATCCCCTTGTTTTATTCCTGCTTTGTCTGCTGCAGAGTCTTTTAGTACTCTTGCAACAAGTACACCGGGTGTGTACTTTATATGAAGTTGATCGGCTATTTCAGGTGTCATTGTAGTAACTTCTACGCCAAGGAATGGCCACTGTACTTTACCATTTTTAAGAATTTGATCAATGACCTTTTTGCATGTGTTAGATGATACTGCAAATCCAAGCCCCTGTGCATTTTGGTAAATCATTGTGTTTATTCCAATAACTTTTCCATCAAGGGAAACAAGAGGTCCTCCGCTGTTTCCAGGGTTAATTGCTGCATCTGTTTGGATAACACCATGCATTGTTCTATTGCCTACGTTTATGTTTCTTTCAAGTGCGCTTACAACTCCTACTGTTACTGTATGGTCAAGCCCATAAGGATTTCCTATTGCAACAACAAACTGTCCCACTTTTAATTTTGAGGAATCACCGAGCTGGACGTATGGAAGGTTTTTGGCGTCGATTTTAACGAGTGCAACGTCGCTTATTGGATCAGCGCCAACGACTTTTCCTTTGTAAGTTTTTCCATTACTCAGTGTGACTTGTATTTTGCTTGCATCTTCTATAACGTGATTATTTGTTAAAATTAGTCCATCAGGCTTTATTATTACACCTGATCCAAGTCCTTGCTGTGGTACTACTTGAAGGAAGAAGTAATCAAGCACTTCTTTTGTTGACACGATCCTTACAACAGCAGGAGAAACCTTTTGTACTACATTTTCAACTGCTGTTTCTATTGCAGGTTGTGTAAGGCTTCCACTGTTTGAATTTATCGGTTGGTTTTGATTATTGTTTGAAACTGGTGCAGTTGCAACTTTGTTTGCCCACGGAAACATTTTAGGATTCTGGAAGACAATGTAGGTTCCGAAAATTCCTCCCAGGATGCCTCCAATGATAATTCCAATAATCAACGCAACAAGCCAACTTCTTGTTTTCGTTTCTTCCATGCTATCACCTCCTAAAACGAAATTGTTTGGCCTTCTTCCACCGTATTCACTTTACTACCAAATTGTTTTACGTATTCTTCCGGGTGTTCTGTGTGTACAGGTATTACAATTTCAGGATCAATCTCTGAAACAATTTTAAACAGATCTTCTTTTCTTGCATGCCCTGAAGCGTGAATATGCTCCCTTGGGTACAAACCGAATTTTTTAAGCCAATTATTCATTCTCCATTCGTCTATTTGCTGTTCCTCTGAGTGTGCCTCTGAGGAAGAGTGTATATATTTACTTCCCTTTGATGGGCGTAGATCTACAAGTTCCTGTAAATCCCAGTACCGCATTACAAAAACATAGTCTGCTTCATTTTTGCGAATATCAGATGCTTTGACTGTTTTTATTTTTAATTCGAATAATTTTTTGATCCACTTTTCGGTGTAATCTTTCTTTAAATTATATGTTCCTGTTTTCTTTTTCTTTAGATACACATATATTAGAGGATCGGTAAGCGGTGGAACATTCATTCCTGCATTATACATTGCGTTTAACAGATATGCGTCTTTTAATGTAATAACAAATTTTCTGTTGTTTTCTTTTGTTAAGTTGTAAAAAGTTATAAATCGGTTGATATCCCTTATTGAGAAATCAGCCATAACAAGTTTTTCTGTTTTTTTAATTACTTCTCCTGCTTTTTCATACACTTTCTCCTCTGTCCAAAATTCCTTTTTGTTGTTTTCTTCTCCACGAAGGTTGGTGCCTTCAATAATCAGTATTTTAGGCTTGAATGTACGTGCTTTTTTGATGAATGTTTCTGTGTCTTTTGCATTTTTACCATGTAGTCTTAGATCGCCTGTGTAAACTATTGCACCTTCATCTCCTGTGAACACAAATCCCATTGCTCCGGGTACAGAGTGATCCACAGGGTATGCAAAAACTTTTACGCTTCCAAATGTATTTTCTGTGGAAACATTTACAGCGTTGTGTGTTCCATAGTAATCAGGATCTTTATAATTCTTTGTAGCAGGTCTTCTTATGAATTTGAACATTGATGTTTCAAATTGGGTAGATGAAACATCTTCCATTGCTCTGAGCAATGTTTCAGTAATTTTTGAAGTATAAACTGGAATTTCTTCACGCAGGAACGTTATATATCCTGAATGGTCAAAATGAGCGTGTGAGAGAAAAACTCCGTCAACAAAATTCTCTTCATTTCCATCACCCAATTCTTTCACGCCTTCTTTTAAAATGAATTTCACAAGGTCTTTTCTATAGAGTCCTTTTATCTTCGGAATAAGGTCTAAGAAGTACAGATCGCCTATTCCGTTTGCAACGCGTGGATTGAGGTATTCCTCAAAGAAGAGGTTTCTCTTTTTGTAATTCATACCAAAATCAAGAAAAAACCTCTTCTTTGAAATCTCTAAAAATATTTTGGTTCCGCCGATTTCTTTTACTCCATCAAAAAACGTAATTTTTCCCATACACTGGGATTATATCACAAAATATGAAAAAACTATGAACTATTTACTCACACTGCAAAATCTTTTTAAACCTAAAAGGTATGCGGTTCCTGCTATAGTTGTTCCGTAAAAAATTGTGGGCTTTCCCACATTAAGAAATTGGGAAATTGTGTCATTTACGATTGTTGTTCCAGTAACCCAGAGTAAATCAGCCCAGAGAATATTTTTTTCGGTTGAATTTTCATCTTCTACTATTGTACCGTTTATGTTTTTTCCTATTTGTTCCCTATCAAGGTCTGTAATTCTCAATCTAAAATTTTTAGAGAATTCATCAGCAAATCTTGGCTGGAAACCTACAAGGAACACCTTTGGATTGCCAAAGTTTTCCCTTATGAAATTTACAGCATTTTTTGCACACTCTCTTGGCTCGTCGTTTTTGCAATGAACAGTGTTCGTTATGAGGTTTAACCCTCTTAAAACTGCGTTTAATGTTGATACAAAAATAGCCCTTCTAAAATTATTTGTGGTTTCAATCTCAAGAACGTTTTTAATTGTTCCTTCAAAATTACCATATAGGTCAGTAAATGCCTGGCCTTTTGCATTTTTGAACGTTGCCTCCATAAGTCGTTCTCGTCCGCGAACCAGTGGATAATCCATATCAGATGGATTTCCTATTGCTTCTTCCGGGGTTAATGGAAATGCTTTTATTGTGATTTTCTCAGAGAATAATTTATGTTCTTTTACAATTTCTTCGAGTTTTTCCTTCAATGTTTTGTACACTTTACTCATTTTTATGCCTCCTTGATTTTTATGCCTCTAAATTTGATTATTACAAAAACATTTTGTCCTTTTATTTCATCCCACATATATGCTGGTATATTCCCTGTAATTACCTGGTTAGAAATTTGCAATTTTAGTATTATTCTTTCTCCTGCTTTATTAGAAGAGAGAATTTTGCCTTTTATTGTATTCAATGTTGGAACGGGTGGCTTATAAGATGATATGTATATGCTGTCGGCTGGAAATTCAGCGATGTAAGACCTGGTTAAATCTGGTTCACAAACAGGAACAACAAGACTGAACTCTCCAAAATCTGCTATTGCCATTCCGCCTGTAAGTGGTTTAAGTTTTTTAACGTTCAGTTTGTTAATCGTAAAACTGTCATTATTTTGTATTTCTCCATTTTTAATGGTAAAAATGATATCTGCTATTTCCTCTGCTTCATATGGATCGTGTGTTACAAAGAGAGTAGTGATTTGATAACTCTTTATAATATTTATAAATTCCTGTCTTATAAATTTTCTCATCTCAAAATCAAGACTTGAAAATGGTTCGTCCAGTAGTAATATATCAGGATTAGACACCAGGGCTCTCGCAATGGCGACTCTCTGCTTTTCTCCTCCGCTTAATTTTCCGGGGAATCTGTTTTTTAGAGTATAAATTCCTAATTTATTTAATATGGAATTTGTTTTTTTGTCTATATTTTGCTCTTTTTTTATTCTCAGAGGAAAAGCAACATTCTCATATACTGTAAGATGTGGAAACAATGCAAGATTTTGAAATATGTATGCTATATTCCTGTTTTCCGGTGGTGCATTTGTTACATCTCTGCCGTTTATTTTGATTTTTCCTTTTCTAATTGGTATTATTCCGCTTATTGCATTGAGGAGTGTAGTTTTCCCGGCTCCATTAGGACCAAAAACAACTCCAATTTCTCCTTCTCTCAATGAAAGGTTTATATTCTTTAGTATTCCTGCGTTAACGGATATTACTTCGAGGCCGAATTTTGCCATGCAAGAACCCTCTTTTCTATAGATTTTACTCCGAAATCTATTGCCACTGAAATTAACGCAATTGATAGAAGTACTGCAAATATGAGTTGTACATCAATAAGTGATTCTCCTTTCATTAGCATATACCCTAAACCAGATGGAATTGCAAGCATTTCGGAAACAATCCCAGTTCTAAGGGACATCCCGCTTTCAAGTTTAAGCCCTGTGAATATGTTTGGCATTGAAAGAGGAAGAATAATATCTTTAACGAGAGTGAAGCGAGTGGCCCCCATTGTTTTTGCGGCGTTTATTATACTTGAATCAACATTCTTTACGCCTCTTACTGCGTTCATATAAATTGGGAAAAATGAACAAATAAATATTGCTATTATGGGAACGGCATTTGAAATGCCAAACCATACCATTAGCACAGGAATCCATCCTATTGAAGGAATAGGATAAAGGAGTGCTATGATTGGAGATACTGTTTCGTTGAATTTCTCGCTAATTCCTGCTGTTAATCCTAAGGCAATACCCGTAATTGCACCTAATGAAAATCCTATGAATACCCTATAAAGGGTAATAAAAGTATTTTTTATAAGATTACCTTTGAATATTTCTTCGATGAGTTTTGCGATGACTTTGCTTATCGGTGGAAACAGGTATTGTGGAGTAGAAGGAAGATAAGCGACTAATTCCCATATTGCAAAGAACAATAATATTGGGATCCAGCCTTTTAGTTTTCTTGCCATATAATATCCTTTGCATTGAATTTTTTTATGTATCCGAATTTGGCAAGGTTATCAATAATATATTGAATTTTATTTTCATTTATCTTGTTTGTATACACAAGATTGTTCATTGAGTACAGAATGGTATTTGCCGGGCAATTAAGATACTTTGAGACTATGCTTGCAGCCTCTTTTTTGTTCGTATTAATAAATTTTGTTTCTTTCTTTGTAAGTTTAACAAGGTTTTCTACTGTTCCTGGTTTATCTTTTATGATGTTATCCTTTACTACTACGCAACTACCCGGCATATCAGGTACTATATCTTGAGATTTGAGCAAAATTTTAAATCCTTTAAAAGCAAGAATTGATGCATAATGCTCAGGTATAAATGCACCTTTAACTGAACCTTTTTCCATTGCCTCAATTTCCATTAACGGTTTTGTTCTTAATACTTTAAACTTAACGTTGTACTTTTCTTCTGCAATCTTCATAATGAAATTTGCTGCACTTCCTTCACCAGGGCATGCAATAAGTTTTCCGTTCAATTCGTTTATATTGTTGATATCTTTTGTTGTGACAAGTTCATAGCCGTACTCGTGAGTTAACGTTATAATTTTAATTGGAACTCCTCTTGCGTAAGCAAGGATGGCCGGAACTACACAGACGTATCCTACATTGATGTCACCTCTACTTAAGGCTGCGGCGAGTGCCATACCTGTCGCATATTGATTGAAAGAAGTGACTTTGATACCATATTTTTCAAAATCACCCTTTGTTTTTGCTACATACGCTGCGGCGGCGTGATCATTCATTTCTACTGCAAAGTTAAGTGCAGTGGTTCTCTGAGTGCAACCCGAAAGGAGTAGTAAAGTAACTGCAAAAAATAGCAGTATGGTTTTTTTCATAGTTGAACCTCCTTAAATAGAATTTTTGAAAAATATTTTAAACCTTGTTCTTTTCTAATTTTTCTGATTTTTATGAATTCACTTCTTTTGATCATGATAGGATGAAACCTTTTCTGATTTACAATAGGAACGGAAAATCCAAGTTCTTTTTCTGTTGCAGTTTGTATGAATTCAAAAAGTTTTTCTTGATTTACAATTTTCTTATTTACTGGACATATCAATGCGTAATGTGAAAAGTTGCTTATACACGATAGTGCATATTTTACCGAAGTAATTATAGGAGATTCAGGTTTTGGATTTATTATAAATTTTATGTTATCGTATTTCATTAATGTTTTTTTATTATGAAATTTATTTCCAACAATGATTGTTTCTTTAATATGTGGGATCTCTTTGTAGTATTTGTGTAAGGTAATTGCCCGGGAAAGATTTTGTTCATTTGCTGATAGAAGAACAAGTGATATAAAAAGATTGCTTCCAGGATTTTTAAATTCTGATTCTATTATTTTATTTCTGAATTTTACAATTATACTGTGATTTGCAAAAATAATCTCTTTCTGGTTAAGAAGTTTAACGGTTCTACTCATTTTTCATTTTTTCTTTTAGTTCACCATATATGTAAAATTTCAGTGTTTCCATTATTCTTTCATATTCATCTGCATCCATAAGCACTGCGACAGGTTTTCCATTTCTTGTTATTAAAAACGGGATCTCTTTACATTTATCCAATAGTTGCAAAAATTCTTTTTTTGCTTCCGTTGCATTGACTGCTTCAAGCATTTTTACCTCCCTATCATTTTTATGGTTATAATTATAACCATAAAAATGTATCAGTCAATATTTTGTTGTATTTAAAATATCATTATACTTTTTCATATGAATGAAGGCTATCTTGGAATTGATTTTGGCGGCACAAAAGTAAAATTTGCTGTTTTAACGAAAGAGAATAAAGTTGTTCGAATATTCTCTGTCCCAACAGGGGATATTGTTAAAAGTAGTGATATTGTTTCTATTGTAAACAGGGGTTTTGTAAAAGCGAGCAAAGATGTTCATATTCTTGCAGCAGGTATAGGGATTGCAGGTATGGTTAAACCAAGAGAGGGTATTGCAGCGTTTCTTACCAATTTAGGTGGGTTAACTAATGTTCCAATCGTCCAATTAGTTTCAGAGAGACTTAAAGTTCCTGTGTTTTTAGACAATGATGTAAATGTTGCCTTGCTTGGCGAGAGTAGAGCAGGTATTTTAAGAAATGTGAAAGATGCCATCTATATTGCAGTGGGTACTGGCGTAGGTGGAGCAATTTTGCTGTCTGGTAAGATCTACTTGGGGAAAGATGGGTTTGCAGGCGAGTTTGGGCATATTACAGTGCGGCCTAATGGATTAAAATGCAATTGCGGTAAAAGAGGTTGCCTTGAAACAGAAGCCTCAGGGAAAGGAATAGAAAGATTTGTTTTTAATAGAATAAAGCGTGGTGAGAAAACAAGTATAGATAAAATTGATGCAAAACGTATTGCCTACTTTGCAAAAAGAGGTGATAAACTTGCAGTGAAAGCCTTTGAAAATGCTGCGCATTATCTTGCTTTAACAACGGGAAATCTCATAAATATCTTTAATCCCGAGATGGTGGTATTTGGAGGTGGAGTTACAGAGTCAGACTTGATTATTGAAAGGGTGAAATCATTTCTTCCCAGATATGCTTTGAAATCATTTCTTACTGATGTAAAGATCGTACCAGGTAAACTGAAAAATGATGCCGGAGCAATCGGAGGAACTTATCTTGCAGCAGAGCGATTGTCCGGCAGAACTGTCTATGTTTAACCTTCAAGAATTTTTGCTTTTATTTCTTTAACTGCTTTTTCTATTCTTATTTTAAGCAGACCGAGATTTACGTTTTTGTCTGAAATTACAGCAAGAAATCCGTTTCCTATAGTGGTAAATATTATAAAGTCTGTATCCGTCTCAATTATTACTTTTTTTGTTTTTCCTGCATTCAATACTTTTGCTACGGTGGAACTGTTTCTAAAATTGCTTGCTGCCATACCGGCAACGGCATCAGGATCTACACTTGACGGAAGTAGTGAAAGCACCATAAGACCCTCATTGCTCACTATTGCACTTCCTTTAACTCCGTCTATTTTGTTTAAGTTTCTCAGCTGTTCTTCCATCTGTTCCTAACCTCCCTTGCAAAATTTCTATTCCATGTGGAATTGCTTCTTTTATTACGTCCAGGCATTCGATTGCCCCTTTTGGATTTCCGGGTAGATTTATTATCAGTGTGTTTCCTCTTATTCCGGCTGTTGCCCTTGAAAGTATTGATAAAGGAGTAATGCTATAAGTTTTCATTCTCATTGCTTCCGCAAAGCCAGGAGTTTCTTTTTCGATTATCTCTCTTGTTGCCTCCGGGGTAACGTCTCTCTTTGCAAAGCCGGTGCCCCCGCTTGTCAATATTAAATCAGCATTTTTAATGTCAGAGTAAAACACCATCTTTTCTTTTAAAGCAGCAATTTCATCGGGCACAATGCTTGCGTCAAGAAAAACCCACCCCTGTTTTTCAATGTACTTTTTAAGCACAGGGATTACTTCATCTTTGTTTATGCCTTTGCTTCTTGTATCGCTTGCTATAATTATAGCCACCTTAATCATAACATTATAATAATCTAAAACGTAGTTTATTCAAAATCAGAATTGTATATACTGTTTTTATGTTCCGAACCAGGATTTTTTTAAAAGAAACAAGCTCAACTATGGAATTTGCAAGGGAAGTGTGCAAATTCCTTACCCCTCCTTTTGTGGTTGTTTCTGAAACTCAAACCAGTGGATATGGACAATACGGAAGGGTATGGGAATCTCCCATAGGAGGGCTTTGGTTTACTGAAGTAATGAATATTCCAGAGAAAACAGCATTTTCTTTGTTCTTATCACTTCCGATATTAAGAGTTCTAAAGAGTCTTAATGTTGAGGGTGTTTCCGTTAAGTGGCCAAACGATATTTATCTCGAAGGAAAAAAACTTGCAGGTATTCTTACAAGAATAAAGGGGGATACTGTTTTTACTGGGATAGGTATAAATGTTGAAAACAGTGTGCCTTTTTCTGTAAGTAACGTTGCTACAACCTTGAAGGGAAAAATAAATATAAGTGTACCGGTTCTTTTAGAAAAGATTCTTAAAACGCAGTCGTTAATGATGGAAGACTATCTCAAGTTTGGCTTCAAGCCGTTTGTTAAAACGTATGAAGAAAACCTCATATTTTTAAACAAACCTGTCATAGTTCGTTCAAAAGCAGTTTTTTCGGGTGTTGTTCGTGGCGTAAATGAACGTGGAAACTTAATACTAAAAACGCATTCCGGGATATTAACCATAGAAAGTGGCACTATAATTGAATTTTAATCTTTAAACCTCTTGACAACTTTATTTTTGCGTTTATACTTTATTAAAAATAAATTCTGTGATCTTTGATGGGGGGATTGGCTAAAAGCATAAATGGGGAAATATCTTTTCATTTCTATATATTAAGGAGGTAGTTATGGAATACAGATACATTGGAAAAGATGCAAAGAGGCCAAGTGCCGTTGAAAGGGTCACAGGGAAAGCGGTTTTTGTTGACGACATCAGGCTTCCTGGAATGCTTTATGCAAAAATCTTATACCCAAAGTATGCGCATGCCAAAATTCTTTCAATTGACACATCAGAAGCAGAAAAAATGCCTGGAGTAGTGAAAGTAGTGACGGGCAAAAACATCAAGCATCCTTTTGGAGATTGCCTTCATGACAGACTCCCAATGGCTGTTGATAAGGTAAGATATATAGGTGAACCGGTTGCGGCTGTTATTGCTGATACTGAAAGACACGCAAGGGCAGCTCTGAGTAAAATCAAAGTAGAATACGAACCATTACCAGTATATACAGATGCTCTTGATGCGATGAAAGAAGATGCAGTTCTTATACATGAACACAGCGAAAAGTATTTTTATGTTACACCTCTTTATAAACCAACGCCGGGAACTAACATAGCGATTACTTATGAAATTAAAAAGGGTGATGTAAAAAAAGGTTTTGAAGAAGCCGATGTAACAGTAGAAGACGAATTCTATTTTCATCATATGTCTTCTGCAGCAATAGAACCACATTCTACAATAGCCCTTCATCATCTCGATGGCACTTTAGAGATCTGGACTTCTAATGTGGGACCTTTTGCCGTAAGAGAGCAAGTTGCGGAATTTTTTGGAAAAAACGTTAGTGATGTAAGGGTTCATGTGCCTCATATAGGGGGATGTTTTGGATACAAATCAGATCCTGGAATTGAGCCACTTGTTGCATACATTGCAAGTTTTGTTCCAGGTAGACCTGTAAAACTTCGCCTTACGAGAAAAGAGGATTTTACCAGTACGTTTATAGGAAGGGGAATAAGAGCCCATGTCAAAGTTGGAGCAACGAAAGATGGGAAACTAACTGCACTTGAAGAAACATTGTATCTTTCTACTGGTGCTTATGCTGATACCGGATCCAATGTTTTAATTGTTGCAGTTCAAACGTCAGGTGGCGTGTATTATTTCCCTAATGCCCATGTAAAGGGATATTCTGTTTATACGAATACTCCTCCTGTCGGTGCGCTTCGTGCGTACGGGCATCCAGAAGCAGAGTTTGCAATTGAGAGAATAATGGATATGCTTGCAAGAAAATTGAATATGTCCCCTATTGAATTAAGAAAGAAAAATTATATCACTGATGGTAAAACAAATGTTGTGGGTGAAAAATTTAAAAAATCTGATGGGGATTTAATGAAATGTACGGAGAATGTCCTTGAGGCAATTCCTCCAAATTTAAGCATAAAGGAAGACGAAAACTATTATTACGGAGTGGGATATGCAGGATTAATAAAAGCACCAAAAGCAGCAACATTTGCATCAAAGGGTTGTCATATAAAGTTTAATGTTGACGGAACAGTTTCTTTAAATATGGCTGGTGGTGATGTAGGACAGGGTTTGTGGACGGTTGCAAGGCAGATTGCAGCCGAGGCGTTAAAAATGCCACCAGAAAAGATAAAAGTTTACAATGAAATTGATACCCAATATTCTCCCTGGGAATGGCAAACGGTTGGCTCGATGTTTACTTTCCAGGGAGGCAATGCCATAATAAGGGCAGCCAACAAAGCAATTGAAGTTTTAAAGAAAAATGCTTCACTTGTTTTGAAAAGAGACCCTGATATGCTCGAATATGATGGTGAATATGTTTATGATAGATCCTATCCTGATGTAAGAGTTGCAGTGAAGGATATTTGCAGAGGCTACATAACAGAAGATGGAACAACAATTGGAGAAGTCGTTAATGTTACAAGTTATTTCAGACTGCCTGGTGTTCAAGGACCGGATCCAGAAACTGGAATGGGAAGAACTGGTGGAAGTTATACGATGGGATTCCAGGGATGTAAAGTGAAAATAGAAAAAAAGACAGGCAAAGTTTTTGTTGATCATTTCGCAACTTCTATAGATGTTGGTAAAGTAATATTCCCAAAGGGTGCTGAGGCACAAGTGCTTGGAGGAGTTTTGATGGGAATAGGCGAAACGCTTATGGAAGAAGTGCGTTTTAAAGAAAATGGAGAACTTGCAAATCCTGACTTCATTAGATACAAACTTCCCAGAGTAGAAGATGTCCCAGCCAAACAAACAATAAAATTTGTTGAAACACATGATGCAATAGGGCCTTTTGGAGCAAGAGGTCTGGGTGAACATCCAATGATTGGTGTTGCACCTGCAATTTTAAACGCAATTTATGACGCAATAGGGTATGACTTTAAGGAAGTTCCTGTTACACCTGATAAAGTGAAGAAAGTGCTTGAAGAAAAAGGCTTAAAAGATAACGATGAGGAGGAGTAATATGCAAAGCATTACTGTTACAATAAATGGAGAAAAGAAAGAAATTTATTTTGAAGGTGGAGAAACACTCCTTGATGTTCTTAGAGACAATCTTTATCTTACAGGAACAAAATACGGTTGTGGACAGGGTGCTTGTGGTGCATGCACTGTAGTGGTAAATGGAGAGGCAGTTAAAAGTTGTATGGTTTTGTTTAGAAGGTTAGAAGGGGCTGAAATTCTTACGATAGAGGGTCTTTCAAAAGATGGAAAACTCCATCCTATTCAACAGGCATTCATAGATGCAGATGCTGTTCATTGTGGTTTTTGCACTCCGGGTATCATCATGGAACTTTATGCTCTTTTTACGAAGAATCCAGATGCAACCGAAGAGGAAATTAAAAAAGCATTGAACACTCACCTTTGCAGGTGTACTGGCTATGTTCCATTAATTGAGGCTGCAAAACTTGCTCAAAAATATTACAAGAAAAGTATCGGGAAGGAGGTGTAGTTTGGAAGAAAAATTTGACATTCTTGTACGGAATGCAAAATTAAGGAAAGGGGGCGATAAACTTTTTGACATTGCTGTAAAAGACGGCAAAGTAGTAAAAATCGCTGAGAAAATTGAAGGAACAGCGGACAAAGAGTTAGATGCATCGGGTAGACTCGCTACAGAATCTTTTGTTAACACGCATCTTCATCTCTGTAAGGTTTACACGCTTGAAATGATGGACGAAGATGCGTTGAAGGATTATCATGGTGAGACAATGGGAAAAGCTATGACTGCGATAGAACTTGCGGCGAGGATTAAGGAGCGATATGATGCATCCTGGATTATAAAAAATGTCCGTAGAGCATTAAATTTAGCAGCGAGAAATGGTGTTACTCACATTAGGGCGTTTGCTGACGTGGATAGTAAAGCAAAACTTGAAGGTATAAAAGCTTTACTTCAAGCGAAAGAAGAATTTAAAGATGTGGTGGAATTGCAAGTTGTGGCATTTCCTCAGGATGGAGTTGTAAGGGAACCAGGTGCAAAGGAACTGGTAGAAGAGGCTGTAAAGATGGGTGCTGATGTAGTAGGTGGCATACCCTGGATTGAATACACGGAAGAAGATGAGCAAGCGCACATTGATGCTATGTTTGAAATTGCTGAAAAGTACGACAAAGACATCTCGATGCTTGTTGATGATGCAGGCGATCCTACATTGAAAACTCTTGAGATGCTTGCTGTTAAAACAATTAAGGAAGGAAGAATTGGAAGAAGTCTTGCTCATCACGCAAGGGCGATGCAGCTCTATCCAGAACCTTATTTCCAGAAACTTGTTGCTCTTTTAAAAAAGGCACGGATGGGAGTGGTAAGCGATCCCCATACTGGTCCTCTTCATGCAAGGGTGAAGGAAATGCTTGCTGAAGGGGCACTTGTTGTTTTGGGACAAGATGATATCTCAGATGCTTATTATCCTTATGGAAGAAACAACATGCTTGAAGTTGTCTTTTTGAATTCTCATCTCTTGTGGATGACAACGAGGCAAGATATGGAAAAACTTTATGATATGGTTACGGTTGATGCTGCGAGGGCAATGAATGTTAAAAATTTTGAACTTAAAGAGGGAAATCCTGCAAATTTTGTTGTTTTACAGGAGAGTAGTTTAAGGGAAGCAATTAGAAACCATGACGAACCGCTCTATGTGGTGAGCCATGGAAAGTTTGTTGATAAGGATAAATACAAAAATTAAAATAATTTGTGAAAGGGGGAAGTATTATGAAAAAAAAGGTTTTAGTTGTACTACTTGCAGTGTTTATGGTGGCGGTTCTGTTTGCAGGTTGTGCACCTAAACAGAAACCTGCTGAGAACACTCAACAAACTCAGCAGAAAAAAGTTCTTAAAGTTGCGGCTGTGTATGCAACTCCAATTGAGGAACCATGGGATGGGTGTATTCACAAAGCTTTATTGAAGGCAGAAAAAGTGTATGGAATTAAGTATGTATGGTCGGAAAATGTTGGGTACTCTGATTTTGAAAAGGTTTTAAGGCAGTATGCAAGTCAGGGGTATGACATAATCTTTGGTGATGCTTTTGGCTCTGAAGATGCAGTCCGTAGAGTTGCAAAAGATTATCCGAAGATTGCATTTGTATTTGGTTCTGGTGAAGGCCCTGCAGCGCCAAACCTTTCAGTTTTCGACGATTGGATTCAGGAACCTGCGTACCTCTGTGGTTTAATTGCAGGAAAGATTACTAAAACTAATGTTGTTGGTGTTGTAGGTGGAGTTCCTGTACCTGAAGTTAATAGAATTATCAATGCGTTTATATACGGCGCAAAAGAAGCGAATCCGAAAGTAAAGGTTAAAGTTTCATTTATTGGAAGCTGGTTTGACCCGCAGAAAGCAAAGGAAATGGCACTTTCTGAAATTCAACAAGGGGCAGATGCTTTATATGCGGAGAGGTACGGTGTAATTGACGCATGTAAAGAAAAACATGTTTATGCATTTGGTAACTTACAGGATCAACATTCTCTTGCACCTGACATCGTTATTACAAGTGCAGTTTGGGATATGTGGCCTACTGTAAGTTATGTGATTCAATCTGTTGAAAATGGAACATATCAAGCACAAGATTTAAGAGAATGGTCAATGATGGCTAAGGGTGGTGCAAAACTTGCTCCATTCTATGAATTCAAGGATAAACTTCCAAAAGATGTTCTGGAATTAGTTGCGAAGAGAGAACAGGAGATTAAAGAGGGTAAATTCCGCGTACCTATAGACGAAGCTCCTCCAAAAGGAGATTAAATAAGTTTATTGAAAAAATACATGGCACAGGGGAAATCCCTGTGCCAAATTTATATTGAGAGGTGGATATGGAAAAGATTATTGAAATGCGCAATATCCGTAAAACCTTCCTTGGAAATGTTGCAAATGATAATGTAAATTTTGTTGTGTATAAAGGTGAAATAGTCTCTCTTTTAGGTGAAAATGGTGCTGGCAAAACAACTTTAATGAAAATTCTTTATGGAATGTATACCAAAGACAGTGGAGAGATTTATGTAAACGGTAAAAAAGTTGAAATAAATTCTCCAAAGGATGCAATTGCACTTGGCATAGGTATGGTGCATCAGCATTTTACATTGGTTAGGACGCT
This sequence comes from uncultured Caldisericales bacterium, assembly GCA_964465465.1. Classification (GTDB taxonomy): domain Bacteria; phylum Caldisericota; class Caldisericia; order Caldisericales; family Caldisericaceae; genus AUK232. The sequence continues at coordinate 8,440 of CAYXJW010000017.1, read as the reverse complement.
TACTGTTCTTGAAAATGTGATCCTTGGATTGCCTTCACCTAAGGGCTTTGAACTTGATCTTGAAAGTGCGAGGCGTAAATTACAAGAGATAATAGATAGATATAAACTTGTTGTTGATCCTGATGCTAAGATTTGGCAACTTTCTGTTGGTGAAAGGCAAAGGGTTGAAATAATAAAGGCTCTGTACAGAAATATTAGTGTTTTAATTCTTGACGAACCTACTGCTGTACTTACACCCCAGGAAGTGAAAGAATTATTTGCTACACTAAGAATTTTTAAAAACGAAGGTAAAAGTGTTGTATTTATCTCTCATAAACTTGAAGAAGTGATGGAGATCAGTGACAGAATTGTAATTTTAAGAAACGGTGTTGTTACAGGGGAGAGAAAGAAGGAAGAAACAAATGAAAGGGAACTCGCCAGATTAATGGTAGGAAGGGAGGTAATAGAAGCTTTACGCAAAGAAGGAGGAAATATAGGCGAGCCCATATTAAAAGTAAATGGCATTAAAGCATTAAACGATAAAGGTTTGTTGGCTCTTAAAGGTGTAAGTTTTGAAGTACGAAAAGGTGAGATTCTGGGTGTTGCTGGTGTTGCAGGAAATGGACAAAAAGAACTGGAGGACGTTATCTGCGGAGTGAGAACTCCATTGGAAGGAAAAATTCTTCTGAGAGACAAGGAGCTTACGGGTAGAACTCCAAAGGAAATCATTGACATGGGTGTAGGCAGAATTCCAGAAGATAGAATGGAATCCGGACTTATATTGGATATACCTGTGTATGAAAACCTTGTTATTGAGTTTTATGATAAACCGCCATTTTCAAGAGGAATGTTGATAAATTATAACGAAATCAAGAAATTCGCGGAAAAACTTGTTAAGGAATATAGAGTTAAAACCTCAAGTATTCATGCTGTAACACGAACCCTATCCGGTGGTAACTTGCAGAAACTTATTCTTGCAAGAGTACTTTCACGGAATCCAGAATTTTTAATTGCTTCACAGCCTACAAGAGGACTTGATGTTGGAGCAATGGAATATATTCATCAAAAATTACTTGAAGAAAAAACAAAAGGTGCAGCAATTTTACTCATTTCAGAAGATTTAAATGAAATTCTTCACCTTAGCGATAGAATTCTTGTTTTGTATGAAGGAGAGATTATGGGGATAATCGACAGAAGTAAAGAAAAAGTTGATATTGAAGAACTCGGATTAATGATGGCAGGTGCCAAAAGGAGGGTAGCATCATGATCTCTTTGCCTAAATTCAAACTGGAAAAAAGAACAACTCCACCGTTTTGGTTTCAGATTTTAATGCCTCTACTTGCTGTTTTTATAGCACTTGCGATTTCTGCTATTTTTCTTGCAATCTTAAAGAAAAATCCTTTCCTCGCGTTTTATAACATGTTTATTGGTGCAGTGGGAACGAAATTTGCAATAACTGAAACTCTTGTTAAGGCTACTCCACTAATACTTACTGGTGTTGCGGTTGCTATTGGCTTTAAAGCTAAGTACTGGAATATAGGAGCAGAGGGACAGTTATATGCGGGTGCTCTTGCTGCTACATGGTTCGGAATTATGAATCTTCCGTTACCTGCCGTGATTTATATCCCGCTTGAAATAGTTGTTGGGTTTATTGCTGGTGCCTTGTGGTCTGTAATTGCAGGATATCTAAAGGCAAAAATGCAGGTTGACGATGTTGTTACTACGCTTCTTATGAACTTTATTATGATTTATATTGTACAGGCGATTTTGAACGGTCCCTGGAGAAATCCTAAAACCATGTACCCTTCATCTGTTCCGATAGCAAAGAATGCTGATTTTCCTATTGTAATACCAAATTCAAGAGTACACGCAGGAATTTTCCTTTCTATCCTTGCTGTTATATTTATGTACTTCCTGATTCGCAAAACAAAACTTGGTTTTGAGATAAAAGCAACAGGTGCCAATCCTAAGGCTGCTCACTTTTTGGGAATAGACACTGTTAAAACAATCATTATTGTATCTATTATAAGTGGTGGCATTGCCGGGCTTGCTGGAGTTGGAGAAGTCTGTGGTGTTCACTACCATTTGATAAGTGGTATTTCACCGGGATACGGATATAGCGGTATTGTTATAGCAATGCTTGGTGGATTAAACACAATAGGTGTTTTGCTTGCTGCACTTTATTTTGCAATTGTAATAAATGGTGCGCAAATAATGAGTATAAACATGCATATTCCAATTTATATTTCTGATGTGATTCAAGGTATTACGCTTCTTGTAATGCTTGCGATGCTGCTTTTCTTTGAATATAGGATAAGGAGGGTAAAATGAGTATTGCGGCAATCTCCTCTTTTGTGATATGGTTTATTTCAGCCACTATCAGACTTGCAACTCCGCTTGTGCTTGCAACAATTGGAGAAACATTTGCTGAACGGTCTGGAATTTTGAATCTTGGTATTGAAGGTACAATGCTTATGGGAGCTTTAACTGGCTTCCTTGTAACATATTTTACTAAGAGTTTGTGGTTAGGTGTTTTAATAGCTGCTATTGTGGGACTTTTGTTCGGTCTTTTAATGGCATTTTTTGCCGTGACGCTTGGAGTAAACCAGCATGTTTCTGGTTTAGGAATTACGATTTTTGCAACCGGGCTTGCGTATTACACATACAGGGCAGTTATTGGCTCTCCAACTGTTCCGCCTACTATAAAAGCATTTAGTACACTAAAAATTCCTCTTTTGTGGAAAATCCCTGTTATAGGTCCCATATTTTTCAATCAATATGCACTTACTTATATTGCTTTTCTTCTTGTTCCGCTTTCAGCATACGTGATATTTAAGACAACTTTTGGGTTGTCTCTTCGTGCTGTTGGAGAGAATCCTGAATCTGCTGATGCTGTCGGTATAAACGTGTATAAAATACGTTATATTTCTATGATTATAGCAGGAACCCTTATGGGTGTTGCTGGTGCATTTTTCACTCTTTGTGAATTTAACATGTTCTTATACAACATTGTTGGTGGAAGAGGATGGGTGGCTATTGCGCTTGTCATTTTTGCTAATTGGATGCCCTGGAAAGTGCTTGGCGGTGCGTTGTTCTTTGGCAGTATTGATGTTCTTGGTTTGAGGTTGCAAAGTTCTGCGATAAAAATTCCATATCAGATTTATTTGATGCTTCCTTATCTATTTACAATTATTGTATTGATTCTTGTTGCAAGGAATGCGTCATATCCCGCTGCACTTCTTAAGCCTTACAGGAGAGAATAAATAATTGTTTTAAATTTAGAATAGTTGACTTTTCTGTTGTTTTCAATACAATAAAACTATATTTGATTGATGTGTTAAATTTATATGGGAGGCGAGATGGATATCAGAGATCTAATTTCCGATTTAAGTGAGAGGAAAAATGCAATCAAAAAACAAGGGGGCGAGAAAGCCGTTGAAAGGCAGCATTCTAAAGGGAAACTTACTGCCCGTGAACGTATAGAATTGCTTGTTGATCCAGGAACATTTGAAGAGTTTGATATGTTTGTTAAAACACGTTCTGTTTACTTTGGGCTTGACAAGAAAAACATTCCAGCCGATGGCGTTGTCACCGGACTTGGTAAGGTTAACGGCAGAAGAGTTGCACTTTATGCTCAGGACTTTACAGTGATAGGCGGCTCTCTCGGTGAAATGCATGCTTTAAAAATTGCCAAAATGCAGGATATGGCAATGAAACTCGGAATTCCGTTTATTGGAATGAACGATTCAGGCGGGGCAAGAATTCAAGAAGGCGTTGATTCTTTAAGGGGATATGGAGAAATTTTTATTAGAAATGTAAAAGCGTCTGGTGTTGTTCCACAAATCGCCATTGCAATGGGTCCTACAGCTGGGGGTGCTGTTTACTCACCTGCAATGATGGATTTTGTCATAATGACAAAAAATTCCACGATGTACATTACAGGTCCTAATGTTGTAAAAGCAGTGACTGGTGAGGAGGTTTCTCATCAGGATCTTGGAGGCGGATTGGTACATAATCAGAAAAGCGGTGTTGCCCATCTTCTTGCAGAAGATGACAGAGATGCTATTGAAAAAGTGAAGACACTCTTGTCTTATCTGCCTGATAACTATTTACAGGAACCGCCATTTATAGATACTGGTGATTCTCCAGAAAGGAAAACTCCCGAACTTATTGATGCAGTTCCTGTTGATCCAAATAAAGCATATGATGTAAAAGAAGTGATACAATCAGTTCTTGATAATGGCGAATTTTTTGAAATTCACCCACTTTTTGCTCAGAATGCCGTTGTGGGTTTTGGAAGATTAAACGGAAGAGTTGTAGGCGTGGTTGCAAATCAAGCACGATTCCTTGCAGGTGTACTTGATATAAACTCTTCTGATAAAATTGCCCGTTTTGTAAGATTCTGTGATGCCTTCAATATCCCTCTTATAACCTTCGTTGATACGCCTGGTTATCTTCCGGGTACAGCACAAGAACATGGTGGAGTAATTAGACACGGTGCGAAGGTTTTATATGCTTATTCTGAAGCAACAGTCCCGAAAATCACTGTGATTTTAAGGAAGGCTTATGGTGGTGCTTACATAGCGATGTGTTCCAGGCATTTAGGTGCAGATAGTGTATTTGCGTTTCCACAGGCTGAAATTGCCGTTATGGGTGCTGAAGGCGCAGCGAATATTATTTTTAGAAAAGAAATTCAGAAATCAGACGATCCTGAGAAATTACGCGCAGAGAAAATCAAAGAATATAGGGAACAATTTGCAAATCCGTATCGGGCTGCGGAGCGTGGTTATATCGATGATGTAATTGATCCAGAGGAAACAAGAATTGTCCTTGTAAAAACCCTGGATTACCTTAGAACAAAGAGTGAGGAAATCCCTCAGAAAAAACACGGTAATATCCCGTTGTAAGGTGCGTTGCTATGAATTTACATTCCTTTACTGATGGAGTTGTTTTAGGCCTTCTTGCAATGACCGGGGTATTTCTAATACTTGCAATTATTGGGCTTATCCTGTATGCATTTGAGTTAATTTTTTATAGAGTAGAGAAACAACCGGCCAAAACTTATGAGAAGGTCTCTGAGAAAGTTCTTTCTGAAGAAGGAATATCAAAAGGTGTTGTTGCAGCGATTACTGCTGCTGTGTATCAATATTTGAAATCAAAAGGTATAAATAAAGAAGTTAATATCAAAATTAAAAGACGTAAAAAAATAAATAAGGCGTATGAAAAATTAAAGTTGGAGAGGTGGAAAAATGGGTAAAAAATTTAAGGTTACTGTTAATGGAGAAGTTTTTGATGTTGAGATAGAAGAAATATCTGGTGGCAAGCAGGTTTTACATAAAGATGTGAGTGCTTCTACAGTTGAGAGAAAACCTGTTGAAACTCCTTCAAGTTCGGTTTCCAGGAGTGAAACAAAAAGAACACCAGAAACGAAAAAGGCTGTAGATACAACGGGCAAAAAAATTGTAGTAGCCCCACTCCCTGGTAAAATTTTGTCTGTAAATGTAAAAAAAGGAGATACCGTTAAGAAAGGTGATTTGCTTTTAGTTATAGAAGCAATGAAAATGGAAAATGAAATTTTTGCCTCTCAAGATGGTGTTGTCACTGATGTACTTGTAAGCGCAGGTGATTATGTTTCTACTGGTGATAAATTAATTATTATGGAGTGATTGAGATGTGGCAAATAATTGTCCAACTTGCTAAGCAGAGTGGTTTTTATTCTCTTACATGGAGAGAACTTGTGATGATTGGTGTTGGACTCACATTAATATATCTTGCAATTTATAAAAAATCCGAACCATTGCTTCTTCTTCCGATAGGTTTTGGATGTATCCTTGCTAACCTTCCTCTATCTGGAATGATGAGCGCTCATCCTGTTGGATTATTTTATTTCTTATATAAATATGGCGTATCCACTGAGATTTTCCCTTTATTAATCTTTATGGGAGTAGGAGCAATGACTGACTTTGGTCCCCTTATTGCAAATCCCTGGACAATCCTTCTCGGTGCTGCTGCTCAGTTTGGTGTATTTCTTGCTTTAATCGTTTCGATGTTGTTTGGTTTTAATTTAAAACAAGCTGCGTCAATTGCAATTATAGGTGGGGCAGATGGTCCAACTTCTATTTACACTGCAGTGAAACTTGCTCCTGAATTACTTGGTGCAATTGCAGTTGCGGCTTATACCTATATGTCGTTGGTTCCAATTATTCAACCTCCAATAATGAGATTTTTTACCACAAAAAAGGAAAGAAGCGTTGTAATGGAGCAACTTAGGCCTGTTTCAAAACTGGAAAGAATTTTGTTTCCCATTGTTGTTACGATAATTATAAGTTTGCTTTTTCCAGCAGTTGCACCTTTGATAGGCATGCTTATGCTTGGGAATTTGTTCCGTGAATCTGGAGTTGTTGAAAGACTCTCTCACACTGCAGCGAATGAACTTATAAACATTGTAACAATATTACTTGCAACTACGGTTGGCGGCACTATGCGGGCTCAGTCTTTTCTTACACTTCAAACGCTTGAGATTTTAGGCCTTGGCATAATTGCCTTTGGTGGAAGCACGATGGGGGGTGTGTTGCTTGGTAAACTTTATTACTATATAAGTGGTGGGAAAATTAATCCTTTAATAGGTTCTGCAGGTGTATCCGCAGTTCCTATGGCAGCAAGAGTATCTCAAAGGGTTGGTCAGGAAGAAAATCCTGGTAATTTTTTACTTATGCATGCTATGGGGCCTAATGTTGCGGGGGTTATTGGCACTGCAGTTGTTGCTGGAATTATGATTACGATGCTTCTACATTAATGTCGTAGTGGAAATTGTATGTTGTGTAAAAGTGTATGCTAGTGGTTGAATGTTGAATTTATAATTTACAGCTCTCGGTATTAATTTTAGGTTATTACATCACAAGTAATTAGGCTTGTTTTTATAATTAAAAATATTTCCAACAGATTTTATGGTTTTTAATCTTTAGTTGAGAATGCAATTAAAATTAAAATAAGTTTTTAGGGCAGACAAAGAGGTGTCTGCCCTAATTTATACAATTTATAGTTATTGCCAGTAATAGATAGTTACAGTTTTATTATTGGGATCCCAGTAGACGGAAGCCCCGAGATTTTCAGAGATAAATCTGAGTGGGAGATAAGTTCTTCCGTTGATAATGATTGGTGCAACATCGAGTTGAACTTTATTGCCGTTAACAACAGCAGTTTTTTTGCCTATCCAAAGAATGATAGAACGCCCATTGAGAGTAATGGTCACTTTTCTCTCTTTAGCGTTCCATTTTATTGTGCCACCAAGCGATTCGATCAATACTCTTATTGGGAGAAGTGTTCTTCCATCCTTAATAATAGGCTTACTACCCTGTGTGTCTATTTTTTTTGAAATTCCATTAATTTTAATAAAGGGATTTCCTATTTTGAGTTCTATTACGAAGGATTTTTTTTGCTTATATTGGGCCATGTAAGTTACTCTATAGGATTTAAAAAATTTATTACCTGCCTTATCAATTGCTGTGATAGTAATTATATTTGTTCCCGGAGAAAGTTTAAGTTTTGTTTTAAATTTGCCATTAAGAGTAGAGACAACAGGTTTACCATTTATTGTAATAGACTGTATGCCTGTTGTTATATCAATTGCAGTTCCTTTGATAGTGATGTTAGGAGAGAAAATCATTTTAGGAAGTTTTACTTTGACTGAAGGTGGTTTTGTATCTGAAATTATTTTGAATGATTTTGTTGCATAGTTTCCTGCAGTATTGTATATTGTCACTTCAACAGTGTTTACTCCCTCTCTTAGATATGTTGTTATTGTTGATTCTAGACCATTTTTATTAGTTTGTATTTTACCGTTAACCTTTACGACTGTTCGTGCAATATTTGATTTATAGCTTGTAGAAATTGTAAAAACAAAAGTTTCTGAATTTATTATTTCTACATGAGTATCATCAAGATTAATACCATTTATCGTAGAAACTTTGAAAATAGGCTGGATTCTATTTAATATTTTTATGAACTTTGCTGAAATTTTGTGATCTGATGTTATATTATTAAATGTGTAGCTATATATCGTTATATTATTAAGATATATGGGAGCATTATCCACGATGATCGCATAAATGGAGTAGCCTGGATTTGCTTTGATAGTAAACGTCTTATTGCTTCCAGCGTTTACTATCACATTACCGGATGGCGAAATTGAGCCATTAGGTCCAGCTGAAGCTGTTATGGTGTATGTACTTATTGCAAACGTTGCCTTAATTGTATGATTGGCGTTAACATTTGTAAATGTATACGAATAACTTCCATCGCCATTATCTACTAAACTATCCATCACTGATGTTCCATCAACGGTTACATCAGCTATATGATAATTTGTATCTGGAGTAATAGTAAACGTCTTATTACTCCCAGCGTTTACTATTACATTGCCGGATGGTGAGATTGAACCATGAGGTCCAGCTGAAGCTGT
>CAYXJW010000016.1:0-8318 GCA_964465465.1 uncultured Caldisericales bacterium | reverse complement strand
TCGGATTCTATTTTAACAAATTCTGCACAGAGGTTTTTTCTTTTCTCTATTTTCTGAGGCAAACTGAGATAAAATTTTGGATTTTAAATATTCTGCAAGGGCGCTTATCTCTTAGCCTCCACTCAACGTTCAACATCTCTTATTTCCTTACTCTCATATTGCACCGCCTCCTTAGTGCAACTTTATATATATTTTCTAAAAGCACTTTTCCTATTTTTGGTAAGACAATTTTTTATCATCTTTCATTATCTTACTATTATTCTAAACTTTTTTAAAAGTCAATGGCTTTTTAAATTTTTCTTTAAATCTTTTTATCAACAAATTATCACTATATATGATACCTGATAGAAAAAAGTTCCATATCTATATTTTACATTTTTCTCTCAGGCGCCTATATGGAAGGTAGATTTCCTGCTTTTGTTTTTAAAGTAAGCCTTGTCTTCTACCACAAAAAGGGGATATGCTACTTTTTAATTCACTCTGTATTAATATTTAGTATTTAGGTAAAGTAAAAACATCTATCCATGGCAAATGATATGAGCAGTATATAAAAAGAAATGCTAATGCAAAAAATAGAAAAATCAGAATAACTTTTGTTAAATTTGAAAGCTTACTTGCTTCAACATCTTTTTCAATGATAATTACAAATAATCCACTCATATATGTAACAATTAATGCCCAAAACAAATCCCCAAAAAAGTTATAAATTTTTCCATGTATTACAGGAATAATATACCAGATGATGAATATCACCCATGGTACAAAAATTGAGGAGAGCATTCTTGAATATAAAAATTGTACAAAATTTTTAATTCTTTTTTTACTAACAAAAAATTCTATAAAAGAAAGTGATATATAAGCCCAAAACGCCATTTTTAAGTGCTGAAAAACTGATTCATTTATACCACAAAACGGCCTTAAAAATTGCCATTTTGTAATATCATAACCTGTGTGGAATATTACAAATAACACCAAAAACCAAAAGGCTTTCACAAAGACATTAATATATGTGTTTTGTTTAATTTTTCTTTCGCTACTCATATCTAAGTGCCTCCACTGGATTTAATTTTGAGGCCTTGCTCGCGGGATACACTCCAAAGAAAACACCTATAAAGACAGAAACAGCAAATCCTATAACAACAGCACTTAAAGTTATATGTGTGGGAAGAACATCTTGCGGAACCGCCATAGATCCAAAAACCCCAATTAAAATTCCCAAAATACCACCCGTTGTAGAAATCAATGCAGATTCCAGTAGAAATTGAAGTAGTATATCTTTATTTTTCGCCCCAACTGCCTTTCTTATTCCTATTTCCCTCGTTCTTTCAGCAACAGAGGCAAGCATAATGTTCATTATACCTATACCGCCAACAAGCAAAGCAATTGAACCTATTGCAGCAAGTGCGATTGTAAAAATATCTGTCACCTGTTTAGCAAGTTGCAAATATTGTTCAAAATTGTTCAGTGTAAAATTATCCATTCCATGCCTTGCAATCAAAAAACTCTTTATTCGTGCACCAAAAACATCTAAAGACATACCAGAAGGTGGTTTCGCATATATTACCTGAACATTTTTTATTCTTGACTGCACCTGAAACGTGGTTATAGGAACAAAAACCACATCATCAAGATCCATCTGGCCCAACGCTCCTTTCTTTTGAAGTGTTCCCACAACAAGAAACTTATTTCCCCTAATAAACACAGAGTTTCCAACAGCATCCCCATAAGGGAAAAGTTCGTTCGCAACCTTATATCCCAGAACACAGACATTTCTATATCCTATTACATCTCTATTTGTAATCTCCCTCCCAGACGCAACCTCATAATTTGAAACAACAAACACATCCTGGTTTGTACCCATTACCATAGTTGAAATTTCAGTGTTCCCATACTTTACCGTAGTACGTATTGTAAGTTCTGGTGCAATTTTGGAACCAGGGATTTTTTGTTTGAGATATTTTACATCATCATATGTAAGTGGTTTTCTCGTTCCGTTAGAACTAAATGCAGATTCAAACAAATTAGTGCTTTTTCCAGGTAAAATAATAATTACATCAGAACCAAGCGATTGAATACTGGAAAGAATGCTGTATTGTGCACCGTATCCTACAGATGTAATTAGTATCAGAGAAGAAACACCAACAATTACTCCAAGCGTTGAAAGGAATGTTCTCATCTTGTTGATTTTTAATGAAGAAAGCGCCATCTTAAAAATACGCCATACTTTCATAACTTCACCTCCGCAGGATCAGTCGGATCATCATTTACCTTCTCACCTTCTATGAGCCCATCACGTATAAAAATCGTTCTGTGAGTAAACTTTGTGATTGATGGATCATGCGTAACAATAATTTCAGTAACCTTTCTCGTTTTGTTTAGCCGGGCAAGAATTTTTATGATATCCAAACCTGTTTTTGTGTCGAGGTTGCCAGTCGGCTCATCTGCGAACAAAATAACAGGATTGTTTATTAAAGCCCTTGCAATTGCAACTCTCTGCCTTTCTCCTCCCGAAAGTTGTGATGGCATATGCCTTAGCCTATCTCCCATACCCATTTCTCCTAAAAGTGATATCGCCCTCTCTTCTGCTTCCCTTAAATTTCCGTTTGGATTGTAAATAACTGGAAGTAAAACATTCTCAATTACATTAAGATGTGGGAGGAGATTAAACGTTTGAAAAACAAACCCTATCTTTCTATTTCTCACGTCAGCAAGTTCATTGTCACTCAACCCGGAGACATCTTTTCCGTCAAGATAATATTTTCCTGCGGTTGGAGTATCAAGGCAACCAAGAAGATGCATCAATGTGGATTTTCCAGATCCAGAAGGGCCCATTATAGAAACAAGTTCTCCGTCTTTTATTGAAATATCCACGCCTTTCACCGCCTCTACCTTGACCTGCCCTATAATGTATGTCTTTTTTAGCCTTTCTGTTCTGATAATTTCTCGCATAAAAATCATCCCCCACTATTTTTACTGCTGCCAAATGGATTTTTATTACTCTCAACCTTTCGGAATATATCTTTATCAGGAATGTCTAAAATTTTATCTCCAGCCTTAAGCCCAGAGATGATCTCTGTATAATTATCAGAGGAAACGCCTATCTTAACAAATCTTTTTTCATATTTACCGTCAGGCAACACTACAATAACATAATTTTTACCATTTTCGCTTGCAACCGATTCTATTGGCACAGATAAAACATTTTTCTTAACAGCAACTGTGATTTCCACACTTGCGCTTAAACCATCTTTGATGTTAAGTTCTGTTTTGTCAATTGCAATTTTTATCTCATACGCCTGAACTCCCTGATTTGTCATTTTTGTTGTGTTTGCAACAGATTCCACAGTGCCATTTACTGTTTTATACGGAAATGCATCAAATGATACAACAGCGCTTTGTCCTTTCTTAATATTCACGGCATCAATTTCATCTGCAAATGCATCAACAACAAAATGATTTGTGTTTCCAACAATGGAAATTTTCATATTGGGCATAACTTCATCGCCTTCGCTCACATTGAGAAGTAAGATAGTTCCATCAATAGGAGCAGTTATTGTATAGTCATTTAAATTACTCTCGGCAAGATTAACATTTTGTCGAGCCTCATCTAATTGAATTTCTGCTTGATTTACCCTCAATTCCGCAATCCGTGCTTGTTCTTTTGCTCTTTCGAGATTTTCATTTGCCGTTTCAAGAGAAGATTCAGCCTGTTTTAACTGCTCCTCCCTTATTTTAATGTTATCATCGGAAGTAAGCACTCCAGATTTTGCAATTTCAAGATTATTTTGCGCAACAACAAGTTGGGATTCTGCAAGTTTAACCTGATTTTCTGCCTGTGCTATTCTGATTTTTGCAGCAACTTCTCCGTTTTGCGCACTTTTGTAATTTTGCTCAGCAATTTGCACGGCAACTTCTGCCTGCTTTACTCTCAACTCTGCTTCTTTTATCTGTTCTTCAGTGGGGGTTTGCGGATTTTTCAACTTATCAAGACTTAACTCTGCTATCCTTTCGTTGCTTTCTGCAATGCTCACTTGATTTTCAAGTGTCTTTATTGTCTCACTCGGGGTATTTGGATTGTCTTTCGCTTGTTTAAGTTTTTCCTTTGCATTCTCCACATTCAACTGTGCCTGTTTCACATGCTCTTCAGCGATTTTTATATCATCTTCTGAAGGTTTTGTATTTTGCAATGCTTGAAGATTCAGTTTAGAAATTTCCAGAGAGAGTTTTTGATTATCCAGTTGCAATTTGGCAATCTCCACATTTATAACAGAATTATCAGTTTGCTTTATAGAATCAAGGTTCTTTTTTGCATTATCAAGATTGATTTCAGCCTGTTTTACCTGCTGCTCAGCATTTTTTTCATTTATGGAACTATTATTTGAATCTTCCACAAGTTTCAGGTTGAGTTTTGCAATTTGAACGGAATGTTTTGCAGACTCAACAGCAGTTTCTGCTTGCCTTACTGCAGTATCTGAATTTTGTGTTTTCGCAATTTCCACATTAAGCAATGCATTCTTATAGGCTAAAATAGCATTTTGCAAACTAATTTCTGCTTTGCTTGATTCAATTTCACAGATCTTATCACCCTTTTTAACGGTATCTCCTTCTTTTACAAAAAGTTTCTTTACCTTACCGGAAACAGTAGAAACAATTACAACACGCGGTTCAGCCTCTACCGTTCCTGAAAGGTTTGCAGTGCTCTTTATATCTCTTCTCACAACCTCCACAGTTTTAGGTTTTTGACTTTCAACGTTATTTCCCGACTTTCCACACCCGTAGAAAAGCATAGAAAGAACAAAGAAGCAAACAATTAAAGCACTTAATTTCTTTTTCATGCTGCACCTCCGTGCCTTTAATATATAAATTTTATAAATATATCATTTTATATATTATATACGAAAAATAAAATAAAAAAAGCGGAGCATTCGCCCCGCTTTAGAAAAAACTTTTTGAAAATTACTTACTCAATTCTTGCAATTACGGTCAAAAACCAGAACTCGCCAAACAAAATTCGCATCGTTAAAATCCTTGGACCAAAAAGCCATATAACAAAGAAAAGATACGTAAAAGCAATGACTACTCCAAAAGCAACTGGAAAAGAAATTGTAATTACAGCCTTTTTAAGCCACCCAAAAATGAGAGGAAGAAAATCAAATACAACGCCTATCAATGCAATAATTGGTTTATTGAATATAAGTGAAGGGATTATAAAAAGCCCTGCAATTAAGATGCAAAAAAGTGTTAATTTCTTTTCAGAAATCATTTCGTAAACACCCCCATGCTTTCATATTTTTCAGCACGCCTTTTTTTCAATTCACCAATTTCCTCTTTCATGAGAAGTTCAAGTTCAGTTTGTATAGCATCTCCAACCAATTTCACAACTGCCTCTTTAAACCTGTGTGCTCCGCCGAGTGGCTCTTCAATAACTCCATCAATAACATTCAACGAAAGAAGTTCTTTTGCAGTAAGATGCAATTGAGATGCGATATTTTGTTTTTCACTTGTATTTTTAAACAAAATTGCTGAACCACTTTCTGGAGAAACTACAGTAAAGTATGAATAACTCAGCATAAGAATTTTATCACCAGCACTGATAGCAAGCGCACCAACTCCTCCACCTTCACCTGTAATAACAGTTACAACAGGAACATCTGCATCTAAAAATGCGCTCAACGATTCGTATATTGCGGATACCTGTCCGTTAAGTTCGGTTTCACCAGAAACCATTGCTCCCGGCGTATCAACAAAAGAAATCACCGGCACTTTAAAAGAACGGGAAACAAGCCTTGTCAAGCGGGCTGCTTTTCTAAAACCAGAAGGAGAAAGCATTCCCGAATGATATTTCAACATTTCTCTAATGCTATGTCCCTTACGCGTTCCGAGAACAAACACCGGCATACCTTTGAAAAACCCAAAACCAGAAATAAGCGCAGGATCGTCGCCAGAGACTCTATCACCATGAAATTCCGTGAATTCGGTTATAAGTGCATTGATATAATCCTGTGGCTGTGGTCTTTCAGGATGCCTTGCAACAAGCACAATATCATAAGGGGTAAGCCTTTTGTATATTTCTTCCGTTTGTTTTTCTATAAGTTCTTCGAGGTGAAGCGTGTCTTCACTGTTTTTTCTTCTCCGTTCAAGTTCCTTGTAAAGGATCTCTAATGGTTTTTCAAATGGAAGCAGTTTCATAGTTTCCCCCACTTATTTTGAAATTTTAAAACTCTGCTTACCGTGTCTTTTAAGCCTTTCCTGTCTGTTATAATATCGATAAATCCATTTTTCAGAAGATTTTCTGCTTTTTGAGTTTCCTTTGGAAGGCTTCTTCTCATCACATGCTCAGAGATCCTTGGGCCAGAAATTCCCACATAGGAACCTGTTTCTGCAATAATTACATCACCTGCCATTGCTACTGAAGCAACACCTCCAAGAACTGGATTTGTAAGAACTGAAATAAATAAACTTCTTTCTTTTTTCTTATAATCATTAATGGCAGATACAACTTTTGCAATCTGCATCAGGGAAAATATCCCTTCCTGAATTCTCTCTCCAGCAGAAGAAAATACAACAATGAGAGGTAAAGCATTCTTATCGGCAAATCTAATGAGTTCGGCAAGTTTTTCTCCTGTTGCCGTGCCTATTGTACCGCTCAAAAATTCAAATGCAAACACACCCAATGCACATTTTGTTCCACCAATTGCAGCACTACCGGCAATAATCGCATTTGGCAAACCTGCACTCTCTTTGAGATCTGCAAGTCTTTTTTTATACGGAACTGTGTCTTTGAAATTCAGAAGATCAACTGATTGTATAGGCTCACCTATTTCTTCAAAACTTCCTTTGTCTGCAAGCAATCTCACTCTCTCAGCAGCAGACATTCTAAAATGGTACCCACAGTATGGGCAAATTTTGTAATTTTCTTTCAGAGTATCATAATCTATGAGCCTGCCACAAGAACGGCATCGCACCTTCACGTTCTGCCCGTCCCCCTGAATTACGGGCACAACAACCTTTTTCTTCTTTCCAAATATATTCATAATCCTATTATACCAAAACTTTCTAAAATCAATATCCCTTTTCAACGCTTATGAGATTTTTAACCGGTCTTCCCGTGAAAAATCTCATTACGTTAAAAATGGCTTCGGTCCAATTTTTCTTTATACTCCCATCTGAGTACCCTGCTGTATGAGAAGAGAGAATAATATTGTCAAGCAACCAGAATGGATAATGCGAAGGATATGCGAACCTATACGGTGCCTCTGGATACACCCACCAGGTATCAATAGCAGCACCTTTCAAAACCCTGTTTTTCAAGGCAATGAATAGCGCCTCTTCATCTATAACTGTCCCACGTGCAACATTGATAAGGAACTTGCCACGCATTCTTTCAAGCATTTCTTTGTTAATGAATCCTTTTGTTTCAGATGTTACAGGAACAGCAACAACCACAAAATCTGCTTTCTCAATTGCTTTATCAGTATCCTCACTGGAAAACACAAAATCTACATTTTCAACCTCAACAGGATTTTTCTTTACTCCCACAACTTTCATTCCAAACGTCTTTGCAAATCTGGCAACTGTTCTTCCTATGCTACCCAGTCCTATAATGCAAACCGTTTTCCCCTCCATTTCAAGATTTGGCTCTCTGCTCATCCAACCGTGCCAATAGCCGTTTCTCAAATCTCTATCATTTCTCACAATTCCTTTTGCAAGCGCAAGCATTAAACCAAACGCATGCTCACCCACAGACAAAGCGTTTCCATGAGCATTCGCAAGAATTATTCCACGTTCTTCCATTACAAGGTTTATATCAAATTCGTCAACACCTGCATAAGGAACCTGAATCATTTTAAGGTTTTTTGCTTCCAGAAGTTCTTTTTCCGAAATCGGGCCAGAGATAACAGCATCAGCAATTTTAAGAATGCTCAACCTATCCCTTGCATCTTTTGAAAAAACCACTTTAATTTCTTCTTTCATATCAAATTCCTTCTTTGCCGCATCCAATATCTCATTAAAATAAGGAGGATGAGGCAATAGAACTCCCAATATTCTCATATGCACCTCCGCACACCTTTACAATGAATACACAACAAATAAAAAACAGGAGGCACTTAATATGCCTCCTGCAAAGAACTTCTATTATACTTTACGGACTATAAGAAGTATATGTTATTGTTATTGTTCTTGTATCAGGATCCCAGTTTATAGTGCAACCAAGGTTTTCAGCAACAAATCTTAATGGTAGCATTGTCCTACTGTTTACTATGATAGGTTTTACATTGTGGTTTTTGGGGTCTATCCATTTCATTTCTCCGTTTACC
>CAYXJW010000015.1:0-2757 GCA_964465465.1 uncultured Caldisericales bacterium | reverse complement strand
GAAGATTAAACGTGCAAACAAAGAAAAAACTTCCTCAAAATCTTCCTTTCAAAAAAGGAGGTGGTGTAATATGAATGTTAAAAAATGAATACTGAAACGTTGAATGGAGGCTAAAAGGTAGGCGCCCTTGCAGAATATTTAAAATCCAAAATTTTATTCCTGTTTGTCTCAGAAAATAGAGAAAAGAAAAACTTCTGTGCAGAATTTGTTAAAATAGAGCCTAAAATTGGAGAAAAAGATTAAAGGTGTGAAATATTAGAAAAAATCAGTTAAAAGCAGAATTAAAAGCGGGAAGAAAAAAGTTTTTATTAATTGCCTTAAAAGACAAAAAGAAAAACCATACAAGGAGGTTAAAATGTACAGAACTAAGATATTTAAGTATATCGTAATTAGTGTATTGATAATCAGTTTCTTATCATTGTTTTTGTATAAAACTCCATATGTTGCAGCATTTAAAGCAACCGTTCCAAATTATAAGAATTGTGGATGTTCAGGAAAATACGCTAACTTAAAATTATCCTATCTTGACAAAGTAATCCTTATCTCACAATTTAAGAAAGATAAAAATTTCAAAAAAGCAGAGTCAGAATTAGCAAAAGAAGACACAAGTTTAATGTTACTTAATCCGTATATGAGGAAGGTCGAAACAGATGATGGTAGAATACTTGAGGAAGTTTGGTATCAGGCAAAACAAACAAATTCTAGTGACACAATTCTTCTTATAGGGATTAAAGAAGTAAATTCATCAAATACACCATTTAGGGTTCAAATAGCTAAGGCAAAATTAATTGGAAACAAAAGCTGGATTGTAACAGATAAGTACATTAACACAGATGCAGAGATTACATTCGGTGTAAAAGATGGAAAAATATCTGTAACAGATTATGCTCCCTCTTCTACTTTTGGATGTATAGCATGTATTGCTGCTTGCGAAACTGCCTGCGAAGGGACATGTTGGTATTTAGGGGTTGTTTGCCTTATACCCTGTATAGCGCTCTGCCATGAAATATGCAGTGGCCCATGCGGAGGAAGTTAATAAGTTCACATATAAGTTTTTGAAAGGAGGTATATATGCCTTACCTTGCTAAGGTTTTTTTAATTCTTGACACTGTGCTTTTCTTTTTTACGGTTCTATACTGGCTTTACTTTAAAAAAAGTGGCGAAAAATTTTATTTTTATATGTCTATAGGTTCTCTTCTTATGGCAATCTATGGATTGATTGTTATTTTTAATCCTGATCTAAACTTTAGAAATACTGGTAGTAATATATATGGTATAATTTCCCTGTTCCCGAGTATTATTATAGGTTCTACCGGATTTGTATGGGGAAATATACGCCATCCTGGACTTGTTAAGTTTATTTCTTTAAAGTCAATAAAGCAAGTGCAAAATGTGAAGTATAGAAAAGATCTTCTTATTTCTGCTATCATTGGCTATGCAGCGGCTGTTTGTTTTGTCTTAATCACAAAGGTGTTTGACCTTATCCCTACAACTTTAATACTGTTAAGTGCTATATTTGCCTTTTTTTCGCCACTTGATATTGCTACTAAGGTACTTTTTGATAAAGAGAAGTAAAGAAAAATTTAAAAAGCCATTGACTTTTAAAAAAGTTTAGAATAATAGTAAGATAATGAAAGATGATAAAAAATTGTCTTACCAAAAATAGGAAAAGTGCTTTTAGAAAATATATATATAAAGTTGCACTAAGGAGGCGGTGCAATATGAGAGTAAGGAAATGAGAGATGTTGAACGTTGAGTGGAGGCTAAGAGATAAGCGCCCTTGCAGAATATTTAAAATCCAAAATTTTATCTCAGTTTGCCTCAGAAAATAGAGAAAAGAAAAAACCTCTGTGCAGAATTTGTTAAAATAGAATCCGAAGTTGGAGAAAAAGGTTAAGGGTGTAAAATATTAAAAAAAGAGAGAAATTCAGAATATTCCATTCTACAATCCTTAAAAGGAGATAAATTATTATGAATAAAAGGAAGTTAATTATTGCTGTAATCTTTGCTGCAGTTATTATTGCAGCAGTATTTGAATTCTGCCAGGGCACGGCTTCCTGAATGGCTTTCAGAGAACTTGCAGACAGAAATAAGAAGATTGGATTATAACAACCCCGAAGTAAAATTGCTTACATCAGAGATGCAGAACATATATGTAAAAGATCCGGCACATCCAACGCAGTCTCTTATCAAAAAAATTGAAGATCAGATTAAAGGAGTAAGGTATCAGAAATCAATTTATAGAATAAAATATGTGAAAGCTGCTATTAGTTCATCTGTCCCCACTGTTATAAATGGATCAACTGAAACGACTTACAAAAAAATTTCTAAAAAAGAATTCTTGCAATATTTTGCAAAGTCTCAAAATATCAGTGTAATAGATGCCATTAAAACTGATATAATCTTGACAGAGGAATTTGAGAAAAAGCACCCGGAATTATTTGTAAGAAACAATACAATCCGTTCATCAGGACATTATGAATACGGATACATCTCTAAAGTTGTTGACTTCGGACCCGTATATTATGAAGGAGCATTTGGTAGTATAGAGAAAAGCGAAATATATAGAAGAGTCAGTTTATGCCAAGGTTTATGTTAACGGCTCATTTAGAAATTTTGTATATGTTTCAAATCCAATAACTGAGCCTTATGGTGGTCCTTACCAATGGCATCAAACGTATACCTATACAGATCCTGGTGATCCGCCAACTCAATTTACAGCTACAGCGAGAGGTTATGCAGAAGTAGCAATAAATA
>CAYXJW010000014.1:0-23041 GCA_964465465.1 uncultured Caldisericales bacterium | reverse complement strand
TGCAATAACAGAGAAAACAATCTCAGAAGAGCAAACGATAGATACGGAAATGACTGTCTGGATAGGAAAGAAAAATTACACAATCACAGAGACAAACGAAACAACAGGAGACTTAATAAAAAGTCTTGAAGAAGAAATGGATGTTGCACCATACATAGATGCAAAGGCCGGGAGAACAGAAGTTCCCCTAAGATTTATAGCAGAAGCACTCGGAGCAGAGGTAAACTGGAACGCTAAAAACAGAGAAGTTACAATAACACTCGACGATAAAACAATACAACTCTTCATACCAAAATACGATAAGAAAGGAAAACCGATAAACCCTGACAATTACAAATTCTACATAGTAAATGGAACAAAAGAAGAAATGGATGTTGCACCGCAAATAAAAAACAGCAGAACATTCATACCTCTGAGATTCATACTTGAAGCACTCGGAGCAGAAGTCAGGTGGCACCCTGAGGATAGGTCAATAACAATAACAAGAGAAACAATAGAAGAAATAAATAAAGAACAAAAAGAAGTGAACCTGCAATACATAGTAAATGGACTCACACTAAAAGAAAGAGAACAACTACACTTCCCACTCAACAAAGAAGCATCACAATACATAACAGACAAAGACCTCGCAACATTCTTAGAAAAATACGGACTCACACTAACATCACAAACACAAAACGGGCTCAGCATAACAGCAAACGCAGTGCTAAACCTGAACCCAACCAGAAAAGACAATATACTACAAGGAATAACAGATAAAACAATCCTCAAATACTTAAGCACAAAATACAAAGATGCAGAAGTAAACGGAAAAGACAGCATAACAAACCTCATAAACAAAGAAATAACAAACATAAGCACAGAATACTCAATGAGCAAAACAGCATCAAACACAATACTAAAAGGCGTTCTAAAAGCAATGGACCTCAACTACGAAAACACAGACACAGAAAGCATAGCAAAAGAACTAAACGAAATGATGACAAACAGAACATACAAAAAAGACGACAAAGGAAACGAAATAACACTGGACAGCCTGATAAATGAAGATAGAATAATGACACTTGCAGCACTCAACACGATACATCAGAACATACAGGCAAACCTCATACTATCACAAAGCCAATCAATACAACAACTCGCAAAAGAAAACAAACTCAACGAAGCAGAAGACTTCCTGAACACAATATACAAAGCAATGGAATCAAAAGTCAACATAGAAGGAAAAGAAGTAATGGAAAAAGACACAACACCATTCAAACAAATAATAGAACAACTCTCACCAACAGAATGGGCAGAGCACAACCTCGGAGAATTCCTGTACAACGCATTCAACGAAACAGCAAAAGCAACAGGCAAAGAAACAGTAAAACAAAACGCAAAACTATTCTTAGCACTTGCAACATACAGAAACTTCATAGCAAACAACTACCAGACAATAAAAGACAAAAACAGAGAAGAAATAAACAACACAATGATAAAAACAACAGAGAGAACATTCAAATACCTAACAGAAGTGGAGAAATTCAGAGAAGCAATAAACAACAAAGACGAAAAAACAATAAACGAAATACTAAACAACTTCGGAATACAAAACCAGAGCAAAGCAGACCAACAAGCAATATGGAAAGGCATCAAATATATGGAACAAACAGGAGCAACCCAGATAAACTACAACAACCTGACAACACTCACACTAATGCACCTATTCAACTTCCAATACAGCGACATAAAACAGATGAGTAAAGAAATAAACAGAGGAGAACCATTAGAACAAATCATAGAAAACCAGACACCATTCAGCAACGAACAAATGACAAACCTCATAGAAACGCTATTCCTGAGAGAACTCACAGTATCAGGATACACGGCAAGAGACATATTCCCAAAAAACGACCCATTCTTCCCACCAATAATGAAAAATCCAGACCAAAAACTAAACATACTGAACGATGATGAAACAAAAGGAGCACCAGCACCAGCAATAATAACACAAATGCTTGGCTGGGGATTATTCATACCCATAAAGAATGGCTTATCAAATGGAACATTTCCAAATGGACAACCATTAATAGCACTCGTAAATGCAAGATTGGTTAAGGATTGGCCTTCTGACCAGGATAATCTTGCGAAGATTTTAACCTTGCTCACAGGTCCTTTAACTTCTTATGCTACAAGCCCATATGCTAATCTTGAAAGGCTCCGCACACCTTTTGCCTGGGGCACACATAAAATGAGAGCAATATTAGAAAACGCATTAGGCATTCCTCATGTAGATGATTGGTCTGTGTATTCGGACGGGCTAGGTAGAAATGTCTTTCGTGGCATGTCTTTAATATTTAACAACTCAACAATTGAATGGCGGTGTGGAGGAGATGCTCAAGCTAAATACTTCTTTAAGCCATCTTCTTCAGATAAGAAAATAAACAGGATTATTAAAGGAGTAAGTGACAGCTATGGAAGTCCTTTTCAAAATCAGGAAAAATATGTTGAAAATGCCTTATATATCTCAAATTTGAATCCATTCTCATTGCCGTTCCTAACTGAATTACCTTCGCGGTTTGTAAAGGATGAAGTAAAAGTCACAGAAGGCACTTTATTTTATGAACCAAATGGAGTCATTAACGAAATCCCATAAATTTTATTTTAATATTTTATATTATTCTTAGGATTAGGAACCTTTATCAGTACTACCACCACCGCTCCGCCCACCGTCACTTCCTCCATTATTGGGTGGGGGGTTGGGAGGATTATTGGGTGTTCCTTGCTTAACATAAACAATCGTTGAGGCTGAAACAGAATCACCATCAGATTGAGAATTATCATTCTTCGCAGATATTGTGAAGTTATAATCCTGTCCATTAAGTGTCTTTGTGAAATCTTTAAATGGTGTAATCTGTGTGCAAGGAGTTTGTTTGAGTTGTGCAAAAATGTTATTAGGTTTGGATTTATAATTTTAATACAATAAAAATTTCAATAACCCTTTACATTTGGAATTTGAACACTATAATTTATTTACGGATATTTCGCAGTGTGCGAATTTGCGATAAATTTAAAAATGGAGGTAAAAGATGAGTGAATTTTATATTCCTTTGGACAAAGAATTAACTAAAAAGGACATTGCACGGATTATTGATCATACAAATTTAAAACCCGAAGCAACTTACGATGATATCAAAAAGTTGTGTTCCGAAGCAAAACAGTATGGATTTTATTCTGTTTGCGTTAATTCCTATTTTGTTCCGTTTGCAAAAAAGCAATTAGAGGGTAGTTCGGTTAAAATTGCATCTGTTGTGGGGTTTCCGTTGGGTGCAGTGGATACGGAAGCAAAAACTTTTGAAGCCGAACGTGCCATAAGGAACGGTGCAGATGAAATTGATATGGTAATTAACATTGGTGCATTAAAATCAAAAGATTACAAAACGGTTGAGGAAGATATAAGGAGTGTTGTGAAAGCCGTTTCTCCACACATAGTGAAAGTAATTATAGAAACTTGTTTGCTTTCAGATACTGAAAAGATAATTGCTTGCACGATTGCTGCTTCTGCAGGTGCACAGTATGTTAAGACATCTACAGGGTTTAACAAGGCTGGCGCAAAGGCGGAAGATGTAAAACTTATGCGCTCTGTTGTTGGAAAAAATGTTGGTGTAAAGGCTGCTGGAGGTATTCACTCGTTTGAGGAAGCCGTTGAGATGGTTAAGGCTGGAGCGTCAAGAATTGGTGCAAGCAGAAGCGTAGCAATAGTTACTTAATGGGATACATTCCTTTAAGGGGAATTATTGTATCCTCCGAGCCCTATCGGGAGAAAGATAAAATTTTAATCATTTTCACCGATAAACTTGGTAAGATACGTGCGAAAATTCGTTCTGTGCGTTCGGGAAATTCTAAACGTTCTGGTTTTGCTGATGATTTTCTTTACGAAGAATTTTTGCTCTATAAAAGGGGAAATTACTATTCCGTAACTGAGGCAAAGTTGCTTTCTGCATTTTTAGAAGCAAGGCTTATTCCTGAAAATTATTTTGCATTTCTTTATTTAAAGGAGATGGTTCTCCTTTTTTCTCCGTATGAGCAACAAGATTTAAGAATCTTTAACCTTTTGAAAGATACTCTATTTTCGCTTTCTTCTGGTGAAATGTCAAAAACTATCACTATATTTTTTCTTCTTAAATTTCTTGAATACTCAGGAAATCCAATTCTTTTACCCGAAACAGATCAAGAATTCATTTATTTTAATCCTGAGATGGGTGGGTTTACAAGAAAAGATGGCATTCTTGTAAGCAGTGAACTTTTGAAAGAGATGAAATCGCTAAATTTGGCTGATCCAAAAAAGTTGTGTACTCCTGTTAAGTATGAAGATCAAATTATTGATCTCCTTAACAGGTTTATTTCATATCACACCGGGTCAAAGCATTTTATGAAATTTCTTGAAACAATTAAAAAACTTGGTAATATATAGAAAATTTTTGAGAGGTGGCGTATGAATTTTCAGGAGATGATTTTTAAGTTGGAGACGTTCTGGAAAAGACAGGGATGTGTTATTCTTCCTCCTTTTGATGAGCAAGTAGGCGCCGGAACGTTAAGCCCATATACCTTTTTAAAGGTGTTGGGTAAAAAAGAGTGGGCTGTTGCCTATGTTCAGCCTTCCCGAAGGCCTGCAGATGGCCGTTATGGTGAAAATCCGAATAGATTGTATATGCATCACCAGTTTCAGGTGATCATAAAACCCCCTCCTTTTTCAATACAGGAGATGTATCTTAACAGTTTGCGTGCACTTGGATTGAAACTTGCAAGGCATGAGGTTAAATTTATTGAAGATAATTGGGAAACTGCTGTTTTAGGAGCGCAGGGCATTGGTTGGGAAGTAAGGCTTGATGGTCTTGAAATAACACAGTTTACTTATTTTCAGCAGGCTGCAGGTGTTGAACTAAACCCGGTTTCTGTTGAAATTACGTACGGTCTTGAACGACTTGCTATGTTTATCCAGGAAAAGGAAAGCGTGTTTGATATTCAATGGAACGATAAATACACATACGGTGATTTAAGGAAGGAAGTTGAAAGAGAAGAGTGTATTTATGCTTTTGATGAAAGCGATCCCAAAAAACTTTTTGAATTATTTGATATTTATGAAAGTGAATCAAAGAGATTGCTTGAAAAGAACTTACTCATTCCCGGTTATCAATACCTTTTGAAATGCTCTCATACTTTTAATTTGCTTGATGCAAGGGGTGCAATAAGCATTGCCGAAAGAGTTCAATTAATTTCTCGTATGAGACATCTTGCTGAACTTTCTGCAAAAATTGTTTTGCAATCGGAGGAAAAAGATGAACTATCTGTTTGAAATTTACACGGAAGAAATACCAGCAACACTTTTAAACTCTGCTGTTAAAAACTTAAAATCACTTGCTGAAAAGAGGCTGTCAGAGTTCTCAATAAAATTTTCAGAGGTGAAAACCTTTGGAACACCGAAAAGATTAGTCTTATTTATAGAAAATCTTGATGAAAAAGAAGAAAACAAAAAAGTTGAGATTAAAGGTCCTTCATATTCTGTTGCATTTGATAAAGAAGGAAATCCTACAAAAGTTTTTGAAAAGTTTGTTCAATCAAACAACCTCTCCACATCAGATATTTCAGTAAGAGAAACTAAAAAAGGAAAGTACCTATTTGCAACTAAATTGGTTAAGGGAAAGGGAGCCGAAGAGATTGTGCGAGATGTTTCTCTTTTTGTGCTTGAAAATTTGCGGTTTCCAAAATCAATGCATTGGGAAGAAAGCGGAGTCAGGTTTGTTAGGCCCATAAGGGGAATGCTTGCTCTTCTTGATGATAAACTTATTGAATTTTCCTTTGCTGGTGTGGAAACAGGAAGAATAACCTACGGGTTGAGAATTGATAAACCCAAAGAAATTGAAATTAAAGATCCAAGGGATTATTTCACAAAGATGAGAGAGAATTATGTGATTCTTCCATTTGATGAAAGAAGAAAAATAACCGAGCGAAAAGCAAAATCCGAAGCATCGAAAGTTAACGGTAAGCCTCTTTACACTTTTTCTCATTTAAGTGAAATTGTGAATTTAACGGAATATCCCACTCCGTTTCTTGCTTCAATTGATAGGGAGGCATTTAATATTCCTGAGTGTATAACTGCAAGTATCATTGAAGGCCACATGAAATCATTGAAAGTGGTTGACGAAAAAGGTAATTTGCTTCCCTATTTTATTGGTGTTAGAAATGGTTCTTCTGATTTTATCGATGTTGTTAGAAAAGGGTATGAAAAAGTTGTGAAAGCAAGAGTACTTGACGGCAAATTTTTCTTTGAAGAAGATAAAAAGGTGAAACTTGATTCACTTGTCGATAAACTTTCAGGTGTCGTATTTTTAAAAGGCCTTGGGAGTATGAAAGATAAAACGGACAGGCTTGTTAGAATTGCCTCAGAAGTTTCAGATGCACTTGGAGTTTCTAATGAAAGCAAGAAAGATTTTGAAAGAGCCGCTTTTTTAAGTAAGGCAGATCTTTTAACAAATGTTGTAAGAGAGTTTCCAGAACTTCAAGGAACAATGGGTGGTATTTATGCAAAGATACAGGGAGAGCGAGAAGCAGTATCCTCTGCAATTTCGGAGCAGTACCTCCCTGCTTTTGCTGGAGATAAATTACCGCAAACTGAATTAGGGAAATATCTCTCCATTATTGATAAAACTGATACAATTTGCGGTGCATTTTCTGTTGGAGTAAAAGTGAGCGGTTCTAAAGATCCATTTGGATTAAGAAGGGCAGGTTCCGGTATAATGCAGATTGTGATGTCTGAAAAGAAAACATCGTTTCCACTTACTTTTATAATAGAGAAAGCACTTGCAACGTTAGTTTCTGATAAAGAGAAAATTGAACAACAGAAGAAAGAAGTTCTTGATTTTTTGAAGGAGAGAGTTAGGGCTATTTTAAAGGAAAAAGGGTTTGAAAGTGATATTGTAAATGCAGTGTGTTCACTTTCCATTGATTTTGCACCGAGTTATACAGAAAGGGCTTCAGTTATTAAAAAGCACCTTGAAGAAGAAACACTTCTTCTTATCGTTCTTTCCAATAAGAGAGTAAAAAATATTCTTGCAAAGGCAAACACTTCGTACGGAAATGTAAAGCCTGATCTATTTTTTGAAAGAGATGAAGAGAATTTATACAACGCAATCACCGAGAGCAAGAGTTCTATAAAGGAAAATTTAGAAAAAGGAAACTATGAGAAGGTAATGGAAATTTTTTATGTACTTCATCCTGTTATTGCGCAGTTTTTTGATACGGTACTTGTTATGGATAAAGATGAAAAGGTCAGGGAAAATCGACTTGCTCTGCTTGGAGAATTGAAAAACCTGTTCGATAGTTTTGCAGATTTTTCTGCGCTGTCTGTAAAGAAGAAATAGTTGCCATTTGAGTTTTTTGGTTAAAAGGATATAATATCAACGACAATTAAAATTATAGGAGGTAAGTATGGCAAAGAAATGGGTATATGATTTTGAAGAAGGCAGTAAAGATATGAAAAACCTTCTCGGTGGTAAAGGTGCCGGGCTTGCGGAAATGACCCGCATAGGTTTACCTGTGCCTCCGGGCTTTACGATTACGACAGAAGCATGTAAAGAATACCAGAAAACAGGAAAACTTAGTGATGAGATTAAAAATGAAACTCTTGAACATTTAAGAAAATTAGAAGAAAAGACTGGCAAGAAATTTGGTGACAGATCTAATCCTCTTCTTGTATCCGTGCGTTCCGGTGCGCCGATCTCAATGCCGGGTATGATGGACACAATCTTAAACCTTGGATTGAATGATGATACAGTTGAAGGATTGAAAGACCTTACAAACAATGAGAGATTTGCATATGATAGTTACAGACGTTTCATTCAGATGTTTGGCAACGTCGTAATGGGTATTCCGCATGAGGAATTTGAAAAAATCCTTGACAGGTACAAAGAAGAGAATGGATTAAAGAGTGATACCGAACTCACCCCAGAAATGTTGAAAAACATTATCAAGGATTATAAGGCACTTTACAAAGAGAAAACGGGAAAAGATTTTCCTCAGGATCCTATGGAACAACTTTTCACTGCAATTGAAGCGGTGTTTAAATCATGGAATAACCCAAGGGCAATTGCTTACAGGAAAATTAATAAGATTAGTGATGATTTAGGAACTGCCGTAAACATTGTAATGATGGTTTTCGGAAATATGGGTGATGACTCAGCAACTGGAGTTGCATTCACGAGGAATCCATCAACAGGAGAAAAGAAACTCTACGGTGAATATCTCGTTAATGCACAGGGAGAAGATGTTGTTGCTGGAATTAGAACACCAAAACCCATCGACGAGATGAAAAATGATATTCCTTCTGCTTTTGATGAATTGTTAAAAGTTGCAGAAACATTGGAAAAGCACTATCGCGATATGCAAGATATGGAATTCACCGTTGAAAGAGGAAAACTCTATATGCTTCAGACGAGAACAGCAAAGAGAACTGCACAGGCCGCAGTAAAGGTTGCTGTTGATATGGTAAAAGAAGGACTTATTACAAAAGAAGAGGCAGTTTTGAGGGTAACTCCTACACACATCGATCAACTCTTGCACAAAATGATCGATCCATCTGCAAAAGTTGAACCAATTGCAAAGGGGCTTCCTGCATCTCCTGGTGCTGCTTCTGGTAAGGTGGTTTTTGATGTGAAAGAAGCGGCTGAGCGCGGAAAGAAAGGCGAAGCAGTGATACTTGTTAGACCAGAAACAACACCGGAAGATATTGAAGGTATGGCACGTTCAAAAGGTATTCTTACCACGAGAGGCGGTATGACTGCTCACGCAGCAGTTGTTGCACGTGGTATGGGAATTCCATGCATTGTAGGTGCTGAGGAAATTAAACTTGATATGGAAAAAAAGCAGTTTACAGTGAATGGAGTTACAGTAAAAGAAAACGATATTATAACAATCGATGGTTCAAATGGAACTGTAATTCTTGGTGAAGTACCAATGATTGAACCCGGGCTCACACCAGAGTTGCAAGAACTTCTTAAATACGCAGATGAACTTAGAGAACTTGGTGTGCGTGCAAATGCCAATACGCCTGAAGAAGCAACACGTGCAAGAAACTATGGCGCAGAAGGAGTGGGACTTTGCAGAACTGAGAGAATGTTCCTTAAACCGGATCGCCTTCCCATTATGCAGGATATGATCATAGCGGAAACAAGAGAAGAGAGGATAAAGTATCTTGACAAATTAAGAGCACCTCAAAAACAGGATTTCTATGAGATCTTAAAGGCAATGGACAACCTTCCTGTTATTATCAGGCTACTTGATCCGCCTTTGCATGAATTCCTTCCTCAGAGAGAAAGACTTGAAAAGGAAATCGAGGAACTCAAAAAGAGTGGAAGCGATCCAGAACTTCTTGCAAAGAAAGAGAAGCAACTCAAACGCTCCAAAGAACTTTCTGAATTTAACCCAATGATTGGATTTAGAGGGTGCAGAGTTGGTATTCTCTATCCTGAAATTTATGAAATGCAAGTAAGAGCAATAATTGAGGCAGCAATACAACTAAAGAAAGAGGGAAACAATCCTAAACCAAAAATTATGCTTCCGCTCATTGGCCACGTTAATGAGATGAAGATTCTTAGAGAGAGGATTGAGAAGGTGATAAGCGAGGTATTCGAAAAAGAAGGAATGAAAGTTGATTATCAGATTGGAACTATGATTGAGGTGCCTCGTGCCGCACTTACTGCAGATCAGATTGCAGAGTATGCCGACTTCTTCTCATTTGGAACCAATGACCTCACTCAAACAACGTTTGCTTACAGTAGAGATGATGCTGAAGCAACTTTCTTGCCCTATTATCTTAAAGAAAAAATTCTTCCAAAAGAGCCATTCATTACAATTGATAGAGATGGTGTGGGCAAGTTAGTGAGGATCGGTGTTGTTTTAGGGCGTAAAACCAAATCCTCCCTTGAAATTGGAATTTGCGGTGAACACGGTGGAGATCCTGAATCCATTGAATTCTTCCATTATGCTGGACTTAACTATGTGAGCTGCTCACCGTTCAGGGTGCCAATAGCAAGGCTTGCTGCGGCACAGGTTGCAGTTAAAGAAAAACTTAATAAGAAATAAGGTGTATAGAGAAGAATACGAACAGTTAGAAAAATCTTTGCTTTCCCCGAGGGCGGCTTTAAGTAGCCGCTCACGGGGAAGATCTTTTTCTGAAAAAAAAGATCCTTACAGGACCTGTTTTCAAAGGGATGTGGATAGGATTCTTTATTCAAAGTCATTCAGGCGTTTACAGTATAAAACTCAAGTTTTTATTGCTCCGTTAGGGGATCATTACAGAAATAGATTAACACATACGCTTGAAGTAATGACCATTTCCCGTTCGATTTCTCGTGCACTGAGATTAAATCCAGACTTAACAGAGGCGATTGCGTTGGGACATGATCTTGGACACTCGCCTTTCGGACATGCAGGAGAATCAATTTTAGACAAAAAGTGCAAGGAGTACGATCCTTCACTTCATTTTTTTCACCCTGAGCAAAGTTTAAGAGTTGTTGATTTTCTTGAAAGGCGTGTGCGATCAAACGGGGAAATGGTTTTTGGCCTTAATTTAACATTTGAAGTAAGAGATGGAATTTTAAAACACAGTAAAGGATTGGCTGATCTTGCATCACTTAAAAATGCAGATCTTCCTATAACTATGGAAGGACAAGTTGTTCGTATCTCAGATAGGATTGCGTATCTTCACCACGATCTTGATGATGCAATCAGGGCATCACTTGTGTCTGAGGCTGATGTTCCAGGATTTGTTAAAAGCACATTGGGAAATACAAATTCAAAACGTCTTTCAACACTTATTCTTGATGTAATTGAATCGAGCAAAAATTCAGATAAGATTATTCTTTCAGATCAGGCGGAAAAAGCAATGGATATGTGGAAAAACTTTTTAAAGGAAAGGGTTTATATAGGCTCTGAGCCAAAGAAAGAAGAAGTAAAGGTAAGAGAACTTCTTTCATACTTGTTTGACTATTTTTATCAGCACCCAGAGAAATTACGAAAGTATTTAAAAAACCATCCGATCTCTTTAAAAACAAAGGATCCTCTTATGTTAATAAAGGAAAACAAAAAAGAGAGGCTCACAGTGATATGTGATTACCTCTCTTCTATGACCGATCGTTATGCAATAGAGGTTGCTAAATCTCTAATGTTTCCTGACCCTATGCCGTTAAATAGTTAATCAAATATAAATACTACGTTTACAGTGGCTCTTATTGTCATTGAACCACCTTCAACAGGGATATTTGATTTTCCTTCTCCTGCAACATTGTCAAATCCGTTTCTATAAATTGGAGTTATATAGCCAGATTGAATTGAAATTGTTTTTATACCTACAATTTTGTAGTTTGTTCCTGTAAGTGATGCTTTTGCCTTTTCCCGTGCATCCTCAACCGCTTTTGCAATTGCTTCTTTCTTTAATTCTTCTGCTTTAGATGAGTTGAAGTATATGCCATAAATTCTATTTACTCCGTTTTCAGTAAGAAGGCTAATTACCTTTCCAGCATCGCTCAATTTTGTGTTTACCTTAAAGTTTTCTGTTGCAACGTATCCCACAAGAATGTTTTTCTTTTCGTCTTTGTTCCATTGATACACCGGGTTAAGACTTATTCCAGTTGTTTTTATATCTTTTTCCTTGATACCAAAGTTTTTCAAAGTCGTAACTACCCTATTTGCCAATTTTGAGAGTTCATCCATTGATTCAGAAGCCGTTTTTTTCTGTACTGAAATTCCAAAGTTTACAGATGCCAAATCCGGGGTTGCCTCAACAATTCCCTGGCCACTTACGTTTATTGTATGGTTTGAATCGAAATTGTCTGCTGTTGCTACGCTTTTGCTTGCACCTCCCTTTACACTAAATCCTATAACTCCTACAATTAGTAATAGAATAATAATGCCAAACCATAAATTTCTTTTCATTCTAACACCTCCCGTGTTTTTTTATTTGATTAAAAACTTTTAAAAAAGTTCCATCAGGATTTTTCATGTTTTCTTTTCACAACTAAGTAAATTATATAGATAACGATCCCATACGGTACAAACCAGATGAGCAAAATAACTATCCAGACAAATGAGTACAGCAAGCCATTAATTGCCTTTTCAAATGAATTTTTGAGAAAATTCAGGATAGGAGAGTTGTTTGGGTTTGGAGTTGCTTTTTTAAGTTGTATAAATACATCTGAATATTTTGCATGGAAATCCAAATACTTTATCTTGCCTTCTGTTTTTTCAATTTCTTCCTCAACTTTTTCGAGTTCTCTTCTAATATTTAACATTTCATTTACGGTTTTTGCTTTATTTAACCAGGAGATGAGAAGACTTCTTTGTGATTCTAATATTTTCAGTCTTCCCTGAAGGTCAAAATATTCGCTGCTTCTATCTTCAGTCGCAAGTTGAAAACTCTCAGTTTTTCCGATTGATTTAATGTACTGTATGAAGTTATCCAATTCTTCTGTTGGAATGAGAACAGTTACATATCCCACAGTTGTGCTTCTGTTTTCCGTGTAGTTTGCATCTTTTATATATCCGCCCATAGATTTTGCAGATGCATTTATTTCATTAAAAACGCTCATAAAACTTTCTTTTTCTATCTTAATTGATACTTTTGCATGATGAAGTATTTTACTATCTTGAGTGTCCAGTGCATTATTTGATATAGAAGTTTTAGAAATTGGATTTAATGATTTAGTTTTGTCAATCATTCGGTATCCAGCGTCACTTTCCTGTATTGCAGAATTTTTAGGCAAAAACTTTCCCGCATTCCTGCTTGCATAAATGCCTGAGAATATTAAACCGACCACAAGCAAGGGTAATAATATTTTTCCAGGTTTTGATTTTAGAAAATTTTTCATATTACTGCCTCCTTTACGTGTTTCTGATTTGATAGCGTATAAGTTAAAAAGTTCCAGTAATTAAATTATGATTTGCAAAAAAAGTTTTTTCATTTACAATATAGTCAGAGAAAGTGGAAAATGTTAAATTCTGAAAAGTGGGAATGCAATGCGCCCACTTTTTGTTTTAATGGAGAGAAATTATGGAAAAGATAAAAGAGATTGTTAAAAAAAGTGCAAGTAAATTTGGGCTTGTGTTGGTTGAAGTGGTTGTAAAGCAAGACAACATTGAAGCGGTGCTTTACTCACCTATTCACGACGTAAGCATAGGTGAATTAGAGTTGGTGACGAGAGAGATACAGGCAAGGCTGTCTGAAATTGGTTTAGACGGTGTTTATTCTATTAACCTTTCATCTCCGGGTATGGATAGAATTTTAAAAACTGAAAACGAGTTGAATATTTTTAAAGGAAAACTTGTGAAAATTTCTATTTTAAGTGGAGAAAAAATGTTAACAGAGAAAGGTGTTTTGAGAGGCACTGATGGTGAATATTTGTTGCTCGAAATGGAAGGAAAAATTGAGAAGGTAGAACTCAAAAAAGTTGCTTCTGTTCGTTTGTGGGACAAATTATTTGAAAAGGGAGGCGGTAGAAAATGATTGATATAGATGTATTAAGAAATATGGAAAAGGAAGAAGGGATTCCTAAAGAGTATGTAATTGAAGTAATTAAGGCGACACTTGAAACCGCTTACAGGAAGACATTTGGAGAACATAATTCTGTGGTTAAAGTTAATATAGCAAAAGGCGAGGTAAAACTTTATGCAGAAAAAAAGATAGTTGAGCATGTTAAAAATCCTGTGCTTGAAATTAGCATAGAAGAAGCAAAAAACTTTACTGAAAATCCGGTTCCAGGCGAAACTGTCCTTATTGAAGTTCCAATTAAGGATCTTTCTTCCACTGCAATAAGGGTTGCAAAGCAAGTTTTTCAGCAAAGAATTCTTGAAAAGAAAAGGGAGATTGCATTTCAAGAATTTTCTGGAAAAGTTGGAGATGTTATTACTGGTAAAGTAACAAGAAGAAAAAGTAGAGGAGACATCGGCGTGAATATTGATCCTTACAATATAGAGGGAATTATACCTCAAGAGGAAGCAATTCCCGGCGAGCCTCTAAGGAGAGGAAAACTTATAAAAGCCTACATAAAAGAAGTGAAAAAATCCGATAGAGGTCCTGTTGTTATTCTTTCAAGGGCTTGCCCGGAATTTTTAGTTGCACTTCTTAGCAAAGAAGTTCCAGAAATTCAGCAGGGGATTGTTGAGATAAAGGGTGTTGTTCGTTCTCCAGGATTGAGGTCAAAGGTTTCAGTGGCAACAAAAGATCTACGTGTTGATCCTGTTGGTGCTTGCATTGGAGCAAAAGGTTCTAGAATAAATGCTGTTTCAAGGGCGCTGAATCATGAGAGAATTGATGTAATAAGGTACAACAGCGATCCTGAAATTTACATAGAAAATGCAATGAGTCCTGCTAAAATTAATAGAGTGGAATTAATAAAAGGTACAAAAGAGGCAAATGTGTATGTTGATAAAAAGAATTATCCTACTGCACTTGGCAGTGGTGGAGTTAATGTATCGCTTGCCTCAAAACTTACAGGATACAATATACACCTGATCGAGTTAGAGGAGGAAGGTGATAATAATGAGTAAAAACAAAATAAGAGTTTACCAACTTGCGAAGAAGTTGGGTTTGAAATCCCCTAAAATGATTTCGATTCTTGAAGAACTGGGAATTAAAGATAAAGGAAACCTTTCGATGCTGGACTCAGATACTGCAACTCTTGTCGAAGAATACGTAAAGGATATGCGAAAGTCTCAAGAAGAAAGAGAAAAGAAAAATCAGAGAATTCAAGGTGATATTTCAATAGAAGAGTTTGCTAAGCGATTCAATGTTTCAGAACGTTCTGTGAGAGAAACCATTATGAAGTTGGGTTTACCTTATAAACCTAACAGAAAACTCTCCAGAGAAGAAGTTCATTATCTTGCCTCAGAAATGGGGCTTGATGTTCCTGAATTTAAAAATGAAGAATTCATTAAGAAATTTGTTCCACGTGCTCCTGTTGTAACTGTTATGGGACATGTTGATCATGGTAAAACAACTCTTCTTGATACAATCCGTCGCACTTCTGTTGCAGAGAGAGAAAAAGGAAGGATTACACAGGCAATCGGTGCTTCCATCGTAGAGTACGGTGGTAAAAAAATTATCTTTATCGATACTCCCGGGCATGAAGCGTTTACGGAAATGCGTTTAAGAGGTTCAATTGTTACGGATATTGTTATTCTTGTTGTTGCTGCAGATGAAGGTGTAAAAGAACAAACGATTGAATCAATTGATCATGCTCGTGCAGCAAATGTACCCATTATTGTAGCAATAAACAAAATTGATAGGCCAAATGCAGATCCAGAAAGAGTAAAGCAACAACTTGCTGATAGAGGACTTTTGCCTGAGGAATGGGGAGGCTCCACAATTTATGTTCCTGTTTCTGCAAAAACAGGGCAAGGTGTAAATGATTTATTAGAAATGATAAACTTGCAAGCAGAACTTTTAGAATTAAAAACTGACCCTAAAACAATTTGTTCTGGAACAGTAATTGAATCAAAGATGGATAAGAATATAGGACCCCTTGCTACTGTAATTGTACAAACTGGCACACTTCGTACTGGAGATTACATACGTGCTGGAGATGTGGTAGGGAAAGTTAGGTTCCTTACGGACGCTTCAGGGAAGAGAGTGAAGGAAGCTCCTGCTGTTTCAGCGGTTGAAGTTGCAGGATTGCCAGATGTTCCAAAAGCGGGTGAAATCTTCTATGTGTTTGAAAATGTTTCTGAGGCAAAAGAAGAGATGAAGAGAATTGAGGAAGAAAAGCGTCTCAAAAAGATGAAAGAACAATCTGGGCCTAAAACAATTGAAGATCTATTCAAGGAAATGCAAGAAAAAGAAATGAAAAAACTCCTTCTAATACTTAAAACAGGTACGCAAGGAGCACTGGAAGCGGTAAAACATGCAATAAAAGAAATTAAATCCCCTATTCCTGTTGAGATTATCCATGAAGGAATAGGTGGAATTGTAAAGAGCGATATTTTACTTGCTGATGCAGCAGGTGCAATTATTGTTGGTTTTGGTGTGAGACCTACAACTGAAGCCAAAAAAGAGGCAAAGGCAAGAGGTGTAACAATTAAAACTTATGATATTATTTTTGAACTTACCGATGCACTTGAAGCGTTGCTCAAAGGTATGGTTGTTGTTGAAAAGAAGGAGATTGTTGTTGGAAGAGCACTTGTAAAGAAAGTGTTTAAAGTTTCTGGTGTGGGTACAATTGCAGGTTGTCTTGTTACTGACGGTAAAATTGTTCGTGGATATAAAGCAAAGGTATTGAGAAACAATGTTGTAATTTATTCCACAGAAATATCTTCTTTGAAGAGATTTAAACAGGATGTGAGAGAAGTTCAAAAAGGTTATGAATGCGGCGTGGGTTTAAAGAACTTTAATGATATAAAAGTTAATGATGAAATTGAGGTTGTAACTACGGAAGAACAGCAATAATAATGGCGCTTTATGTGTGCCCGACACCTATCGGGAATTTGAAAGATATTACGATACGGGTGATTCTTGTTTTGAGGAGTGCAGACATCGTTGCTGCAGAAGATACAAGAAAAACCCGTATTTTATTTAATAAATATGGTATAAATACAAAACTTGTGAGTTTTCACAGTTATTCTTCTGGTGCGAAATTTGATTTTTTAGTCAGGCTCCTTGAAGAAAATAAAAATGTAGCACTTGTTACAGATGCAGGTACTCCGGGAATTTCTGATCCAGGATATAAACTCATTAAAACTGCAATTGACTCAGGAGTTCCCGTGGAAGTCCTTCCCGGACCAACTGCATTTGTTCCAGCATTACTTCTGTCAGGTTTTCCTCCTGCACATTTTGCCTTTTATGGGTTTTTACCGAGAAAGAAGGGAAAGAGAGTGAAAATAATAAAAAGTTTTTCTGAATTTCCAGGTCCAGTTATTTTCTATGAATCACCTTTCAGGATACAAAGTTTTCTGGAGAATGTAATTGAAGCGCTGGGTGAAAATCGAAAGGTTGCAATTGCAAGAGAAATAACAAAAATTCACGAGGAAGTGATGAGAGGTACAGCAGTGGAATTGCTCAAAAAGATCAGAGACGTAAAAGTTAAAGGAGAAATTGTTGTAATCATTGCCCCGGAAGATTTTTAGTTTCCTACATCGTTTGTGTTCGAATTTTAATTTTGCAATTTATTAATCAGCACAAAATGTGCTTGACACCTAAATTAAGAAAGGTTATAATTAAAACCAAAGAAAAGATAAGAAAGGGGTGAGCCATGGAAGAAATTGAGAAAACATTAAGTAGAGAGCAAGCCTTAATTGAAGCGGAGAGATGTCTTTACTGTTATGATGCTCCGTGCGAAAAAGCATGTCCTGCACACGTTCCAATCCCGGAATTTATTCAATCCATAAGGAGTGGCAATCTTAAGGGTGCACGGGAAATACTGGAAGAAGCCCATCCTCTTATAGAGTCGTGCGGGAGAGTTTGCCCGGAGGAAAGTTTCTGTCAGAGTGCTTGCACAAGAGCACAGATTGATTCTCCGATAAAAATCAGGGAACTTCACAGATACGTCACAGACAATACAGACCCTTCTGAAAATCTGGAACTTCCTGAGGCAAATAAAGGAAGAATTGCAATCATCGGTGGTGGTCCTGCTGGTCTTGCCTGTGCAAGGGAACTCAGAAGATTTGGTTATGAGCCAGTTATTTTTGAAAAGAAGCAGTTAGGCGGAGTTCCTGCCCAGGAAATTTCTCCTACAAGGCTTCCATTTGAAGTAGAAAACAGAGAAGTAAAATTTCTCAAGGATTATTTTATTACAGACATTAAAGACGGAAAAGTAAAAACATTAGGAAATTTAAAAGATGAATATAAAGCAGTCTTTATTGCAACAGGGCTTATCGATGAACTTGAACTTGATATTCCGGGAAAAGAACTTGATGGTGTATACCATGCCCGTGAAATTTTGAGAAAGGTTAAAGCAGGTAATAAATCAGGGCTTGGAAAGAGAATAGGTATCATTGGCGGAGGAAATGTCGCAGTTGAGGTTGCTTCTGTACTTGCAATGGAAGATCCAGATAGAGATGTGGAAGTTATATATAGAAGAGGATTGAAAGAATTGAAGGCATTTAAAAAAGAAATCGAAGAAGCAATTGATGTAGGTGTTACATTCCAATTCCTTGCAATTCCAAAGGAAATAAAAGGTGAAAACGGAAAGGTTAAAGGGCTTGTTGTAATTAGAGCACATCTTGGAAAGCCTGATGCTTCAGGAAGAAGACATCCAGAACCAATTCCAGATTCAGATTTCTTTATTCCACTTGACAGTGTTGTAATAGCAATTGGTCAGAAACCTGCCGATTTCTTCCCGGAGTTGGATAAAACTCCTAAAGGTTTAATTAAGGTTGACGATAATTTACGTACCTCTGTGAAGGGTGTGTTTGCAGGTGGCGATATAGTAAGAGGCGCAAGTACGGTTGTTGAGAGTGTTGCCGATGGTAAGAAAGCCGCAAAGGCGATTGCGGAATTTTTGGAAGGAGGCAAATAATGTA
This sequence comes from uncultured Caldisericales bacterium, assembly GCA_964465465.1. Lineage (GTDB taxonomy): Bacteria > Caldisericota > Caldisericia > Caldisericales > Caldisericaceae > AUK232. Next base: position 4,492 of record CAYXJW010000014.1, on the reverse strand, counting down.
TAAGAAGAAAGATTTGTCTATCGATTTTCTTGGTATCCACCTTGACAGTCCATTTGTATTGTCGGCTGCTCCGCCAACCGACGAACTTGAAATCGCTTACAACGGATTAAAAGCAGGTTGGGCAGGTGTGATTCTAAAGACTACATCTGTTGAAGGTAATCCTGTTAATTTGAAATATCCTATGATGTCTTCTTTTGGTCCAATGCATAAGAAAGTTGTGGGTCTTGGGAATATAGATTTGATTTCGGCTTATCACATCGATGAAGTTGAACGAAGAGTGAGAGAATTAAAAAAAGCATTTCCAGAAAAGATGATTGCTGCATCAATTATGGGTGCTACGAAAGAAGATTGGCAAAATCTCGTTTGGAGATTAAAAAAAGCAGGTGTTGATCTCATAGAATGTAGTTTCAGTTGCCCTCAGGGAAGCATGGGTGAAGAGCCGGGAAAAATGCTTGCGCAAAGCGTAGAGGCAACTGAAAAAGTGACCCGCTGGGTTAAAGAAGCTGCAGAGGATACACCTGTTTTAATAAAGATTACACCTCAGGTTACTGATATTGTCGAAGTTGCAAAGGCTGTAAAGAGGGGTGGAGCAGATGGAATTACGGCAAGCAATACAGTTCCATCTCTACTCGGTGTTGACATAAAAACATTTGAGCCTTATCCAACATTGTTTGGTAAAGGTGCTTATTCTGGTCTTTCGGGACCTGCGATCAAACCACTTACTTTAAGAACGATTTCTGAAATTGCGAAAAATGTGGATATTGTGATTTCAGGAAATGGTGGTGCGTTTAGCTGGAGAGATGCAGTTGAAATTATGGCAGTAGGCGCATCCAATGTCCAGTTTTGCACATTGCCAATGCATTATGGATTCAGAACAATAAGAGATTTAAAGAGTGGCCTTGCACATTATCTTATGGATATGGGATTTGATTCCCCGATGGATATCGTAGGGAAAGCACTTCCTAACATTGAACCTCAAGAAGATCTTCCTGCACCAATCACAAAGGCTGAAGTGAACGATGAAAAATGTATTGGATGCGGACTTTGCTATGCTGCCTGCTCCGATGGGGGACATATGGCAATTGAGTGGAATTCTAACAAGCGAAGACCTTACATTAACGAAGATAAATGTGTTGGTTGTGCAATGTGTATGCAGGTTTGCCCGGTTGATGCAATAAGAATGAAAGAAAAAATGGATAGTAAAGTCCATTACTTTGTTGAAGAGAGGTGATATCTTGAAAGATATCGAGATTAGTTTTACAGTAAACAAAAAACAATATCGTCTACTTGTACCCCCAAATATGACCTTACTCGATGTTTTAAGGGATAAATTAAAACTAACTGGTACAAAAGAGGGGTGTGGCAAAGGCGAATGTGGTGCCTGTACAATAATTTTTAATGGCAGGAGTGCGAACTCCTGTTTAATACTTGCACCTCAAGCAGACGGAGCAGAGATTATCACAATTGAGGGAGTGGGGACCATTGACAATATGCACCCAATCCAGCAAGCGTTTGTAGAAGAAGGTGCAGTTCAGTGTGGTTTCTGTACTCCAGGTATGGTAATGTCTTCTTTCTACTTGCTTAACAGGAATCCAGATCCCTCAGAAGATGAGATAAGGGAAGGGCTTTCTGGTAATTTGTGCCGTTGTACAGGGTATATGAAAATTATAAAAGCGGTAGAGAGAGCAAGTAAAGAAATTAATGAAAAGAATTAAAGGAATTCTTCTTTCTGCGGGAGAGTCTAAGAGAATGGGCTCTCCCAAAGCCCTTTTAAAATTAGGTGAGAAAACTATTATAGAAAATCTCATTGAAGAGTACATCAATGCTGTTGATCATTTAGTTGTTGTTCTTGGTGCGCATTTTGAGAAAATAAAACAAGTTATTTCGGAAAAATTTTCTAAAGTTGAAATTGTCGTAAATTATAACTACCATAAGGAGATGCTTTCTTCTGTTCAGGTGGGTTTTTCAGCAATAAAAGAGTGCGATGGTGTTGTATTAGGGCTTGTTGACCATCCTTTTATTGATAGGAGAATAATATCCACTTTAATAAAGGAATTTAACGGTGAGAACATTGTAATTCCATCGTATAATAAAAAGAGCGGACATCCCGTTGTACTACCTTTTTCTTTAAAAGACGAAATTATGAACCTTGATCCGCTTAATCATTCATTAAAGGATGTGATTTCTAACCACAAGGACAAAGTGAAATATGTAGAATTTGACACCGACAAAATCTTATTTGATATGGACACAATAAAAGATTACGAAAGGGCGAAGAAATTATGGAAAAAATAAAAACAGAAAAATCCGTTGGAAAGATTCTTGGTGCTGATGTCACCGAAATTATTCCAGGAGTTAAAAAAGGACCATTATTTAAAAGAGGGCATATCATCCAGAACGATGATGTTGAAAAGTTGCTTTCCATAGGAAAGCATTATGTCTGGGTATTTGGAGAAGATGAGGGCTTTATACATGAAGATGATGCAGGCAAAAGGTTAATGGAATCTCTTTGTGGAAGCAATTTAAGGCTATCAACTCCCAGTGAATCAAAGGTAAAACTCTATGCCGAAAAAACTGGAGTATTGTTCATTAATAGAGAAGGATTGTTCAGAATTAACAGCCTCAAAGACCCGCGTGTTGCAACTAAGAGACATTTTACTCTAATTAGAAAAAATGAGCCTGTTGCTCTTGGAAAAGTGATGCCTGTGGAAATTCCTGTTTCAGAAATGTTAGAAATAGAACGTATTGCAAAGGAATTTTATCCTATAATAGATTTGAAACCTATTGTACAGAACAAGATTGCTATTTTTCCAGTAGGAAGTGAGTTTTTAGAGGGAAGAAGAGAAGAAACGATGAGTTATAAGGTGAAAGAATACCTTGAATCACTGGGTCAGTTAGTAGAGCGGAAAGATGTTTTACCTGATGACGATAATGTAATTGCAGAAGCAGGAAAAGATGCAATTGAACAGGGTTTTGATATGGTGATATACCTTGGTGGAATTTCAGTTGATCCCGATGACAAAACTGCTTCCGGAATAAGAAAAATCGGAGTTAATGAAGTGATATATGGTGTTCCAATGTGGCCCGGAACAACCTTTTTAATTTCTTATAAAGGAGAAAAGGTAATTCTTGGAATACCATCTTCCTCTGGTCTTGCAAAAAGTGGAACAAGTTTTCATAGAATTACCCCGATACTTTTAACTCATTATAAATTAACCAGAGAAGAGATTTTAAATATGGCTGAGGGAGGATTTATTGATGCCTCAAATTTATAAGAAAATTGCCGAACTTGTTAATGAAAATAAGGAGTTTGTTCTGGCAACTGTTGTAAATGCAGAATCTTCCACCTCGGGAAAAATCGGATTTAAGATGATAATCCTTCCAGATGGAAAAACGTTTGGTACTGTTGGTGGAGGAATGTTAGAAAAGGATGTAGTAGATATTGCAAAAGATATCTTTAAGACACGAAAAAGTGTTTTTAAAACGTATGTTTTAAAAGAAGGTGATGTAAGTTCTCTCGGTATGGTTTGCGGAGGAAAGGTACAGGTGTATATGGAATACGTTGGTAGGAAACCTCAACTTGTGATTTTTGGAGCTGGACATATAGGAAAAATGCTCCATAGAATTTTATCGTTGGACGATACATTCGATATTCTTGTGTGTGATAACAGGCCGGAGTTTGCTAATGAGGAAAATTTTCCTGGTGCACTTGTTTCATCAGGTGATTATAAATCATGCATAAAAAGTTTGCCTCTAAGAAACGGGGCTTTTGTTGTTATGGTAACTGCTGGTGGAAAAGACGATCCAGTTATTCTTAAATCTCTGTATGAAAAAAAGTTGGATTACGCATATATCGGTATGATAGGTAGTACAAATAGGCGTAATAAATGTTTTTCAGAAGCAAAAAAACTTGGAGTTCCGGAAGATTTTCTTAATATGATTTTTGCACCTATCGGGCTTGCGATTAATGCCGAAACTCCGTTTGAAGTAGCGATTTCAATAATAGGTGAAATTATTGCTTACAAAAAGGGAGCGTTGAATAACGTTAAAACCGAGAAGGAGGTTCACAAATGAAGGAGTTTAATTATTTCAAGGCATCTGATTTAGAGGAAGCTCTTGAAATTCTCGACAAACTCAAAGGAAATGTAAAAGTGTTGGCTGCAGGCACAGACCTTGTTGTACGGTTGAAAAACAACATGGTTAAAGAGGAAAATATTTTGGATATTTCCTCAGTGAAAGAGTTGAAAGGGATTTTTACAGATGGTGATACCTTGCACATCTTACCTTTAACCACTCATTCTGAAATTATTGAGTACCCAGAGTCCTCAAAAGTTGCTCAGGTTCTATATGATGCCTGTAGGACGGTTGGTTCTCCCCAGATAAGAAATAGAGGGACACTTGGCGGTAATGTTGCCAATGCTTCGCCTGCTGGAGATACTATTCCGGCATTGTTTGTCCAGGAGGCAAAACTAAAATTGCAAAGTAAAGATGG
>CAYXJW010000013.1:0-12703 GCA_964465465.1 uncultured Caldisericales bacterium | reverse complement strand
CGTAACTTTCCTTGCAACTCCGTCCCATTCTATTGTACCTCCCAATGCCTCAACTATTGCACGGATAGGCACAACTGTTCTTCCCCACTTTGGAATAATAACAGGCTTTGTTCCTCTTCCCGGATCAATTTCTTGCTTTTTTCCATTAACGGTCATGTATTGGTTTCCTGGATTCAGGGTTATAACTTTTGGCGGTATTCCGCCAGCAGTTTTTGCAGAAACAACGTCTGATTCAGGTGATTCGTTTCCGTCTCTTGCTGCTGTGAGTTTGAAGTAATACACTGTGTTTTCTTTTAACGATTTCACACTTATAAAACTTCTCGTTGATTCTACTGAGCCAATGAAAGAGAATGTGGTACCATCTGTGCTTATATATACTTTTATATCTTTTGCGTTTGTGTCTATAGGGTCGTATGTGATCTGTATTTGGTTCTGCTGAAATGCCTCTGCCTTTACTCCTGTTGGTTTTTTCAGTACGTATGCTGTTTGTACTGGTGCATTCGGAGAATTTCCACTCTTGTTGTATGCTGCAACAAGATACGTGTATTTTCCGGGCTGTTGATTTTTTATCGTGAGTTTAACAACTGAATTACTCATCTTTTTAACAACACTCCATTTGAGCATTCCAGTATTGTGATATACAATAATTCCATCACAATTTTTTTGCATATCCCATGTAAGAACTACGTCTTTTCCTTTTCCCACTGCTTTGAAATTTTCAGGAGGAGAAGGATATGTAAGAACAGTGCCTTTTTGAACCGTTATAGGCGAGTAATCTTTTTTCTTGTTCTGCTCGTCTCGATATAAAAATATTCCATAGATATATTCTGTGTTCGGTTTTGCCGTAATATCGATAAATGAGGTAGCAGTTTTTTTAATTTTTCCTATTGCTGAAAATGTATTTTGTCCGGGATGCTTTCTGTAGATAAGTACATGTGTTGCCCATGGATCTTTTACCGTGTCCCATTTAATTTTAACTCCCGCACTTCCTTTGGCGATAGGTGGCCCAAATTTTTCAAGAGAAACTTCAAGCCCTTTTGGTTTACTCAGCATGTAGCCTGCATCTTCGTTGGAAAATTTGCTGTATACATCGGGTAGAATACCCGTTCCTTCGATTTTTGCTCTTACCTTGTAATTGTGCTTTCCAGGAGAAACGTTTTTGATTGAAACCTGAAGTTGTGGAATTTCTCCTAATTTAATCCACTTTTTAGTTGTGTAGTCGTACTCAAAAACTTCGAATGTGAGGTTTTTTGTTATAGCCGAAGAAGGATATTCCCATTCTATTAGCATATTGTTTCCATCACCGTATGCTTCAAGATTTGTTGGAGCAGGTACTTCTCCAAATGCTGTTCCTGTTGAGAGAAATGAAAAAACCAGCAGTACTACAACAAGTACGACTAAAAGTTTGTTTTTCATAATGCCCCCCTTATATTTTTTTAAAGTATATCACTTTACATTTGTTTGTCAAATTGACAATTAATAAGGTAAATTGAGTTGCAAGTAAGCCATTCGAGAAACAAAATTTTGATTTTAGGGTAGCATTCTCTGAAATAGAAAAAGGCCTGTGAAAAGGAGGATGGAAACACAGGCCTTTGATTAACCTATTATTATTTCTTTTCCTGCTTACGCCTGAAGTATAGTATTTAATTGTGAAAAAAATATGAAATACTAAAAAAATTTTTTAACATTTTCTATATGTTTTCTATTCATATCGATTTTAACTTTTTCTGGATGAGTTAACCATGAAATTAAGGCAACTATTACTGGCTTTTGTCCTTTCCCATTTACAGAAATTGCACCAACCGGACAAAATGAAGCACACCTTCCACAGCCAGTGCAATATTTTATGTTTATAGGAACGGGACGCATTTTTTTGACTTTTCCTTTTAGAAATTGTTCAAATTCTACCTCTTCATATTTCCATATTTTTTCTCCAGATGGACAGACGGAGATACATTCTCCGCCCGCGCCACAATATTTATAGTTGATTTCTATTTTATTCTGCTGTTGCATTTTTAAATACCCTGTTTGTCCAGACCATTACAATGATGTCAATGATAAGGATAATTAATGTATAAACCCATACATTTTGAGTCCAACCTTTTACTGTAAGATCTCTCATTGGCACAATTGCGTATGTTACAGGGTTAACTTTTGCAATTGCTTGTAACCATTTTGGCATAACGTTCACTGGAAACAGAGCATTGCTTGCAAACATTAACGGCATCATAAATAAGTTTATTACTGCCATAAGTGTTTCTATAGTTTTTATCCGTACCGAGAGTGCAAGTGAAAATCCTGCAAGTATAAAAGCAAGTAGCGTGGCAATGAGAAGAATCATAAGTATTCCTAAAAATCCACTCTGGAATTTTACGCCAAACAAAATGGCAACGATAATTATAATTACGGCTTGTAGCAGGCCCTGAACCGCAGCAGCGAACATTTTTCCAAAAGGGATAGCCCCTCTTTTTATCGGTGCGGCGAGCAGTTTATCAAGGTATCCAAATCTTCTGTCCCATACGACCGTTGTTCCGGAAAATATGCTTGTGAACATCACTGTCATTAAAATTATTCCCGGAGTCATAAACGTGAGATAGTTTCCGGTACCTAAAAATTGTGCAGCCATCGGGTTGCTCGTGAGCCCACTCATTGCATTTCCCATAAGAACGAGCCATAAAAATGGCTGAATGACGGTTACAATCATTCTTGTTTTCTGCCTGAAATACTTTTTAAGTTCTCTCCATGCTATGTAATAAGAGTCAATAATTAATTCTTTCATCTCTTTGCCCTCCTTGTGATCATTCTATTCTTCATATTTTCGTCTCTTGATGATTCTGCTTCCCTGATTGTCCTTCCCGTGTATTTCATATAAACGTCATCGAGAGTTGGGCGTTTTAATCTTACTGAGTTTATTTGAACGTTAAATTCTGGTGCAAGCGAAAAGAGTTCTGGGATCATTTTATCGCCGTTTTTTTCAGCAACGATGCTGTAAATTCCGTTTTTCATTTTTGAAACTGATTTTATCCCCTCAATTTTTTTCACTGCCTCTAAAAATTTCTCCGTGTTTTCTCCCGTATTTGCAAACGTAATGGTGATTAAGTCTCCACCAATCTCAGATTTCAATGCACCGGGTTTATCCAGAGCCATTATTTGTCCTTTATCTATTATTGCTACTCTATCGCAGAGAGCATCTGCTTCTTCAAGATAGTGTGTTGTGAGGAATATTGTCATTCCACTTTCCTTAAACTTTCTTATGTATTCCCATATTGCTGCTCTTGTTTGAATATCGAGCCCCAGAGTTGGTTCGTCAAGAAATAAAATTTTTGGTTTGTGTATAAGAGCAGCAGCGATGTCAAGTCTTTTCATCATACCGCCTGAGAAAGTTTCTACCAGATCGTTTTTTCTTTCCCATAGCCCAAACATCTTTAAGAGCTCTTCTGCATTTTTCCTTATTTCTTCCTCTTTCATGTGGAAAAACTTGCCCTGCAGGTAAATATTTTCGTATGCTGTTAGCCTATCATCAACTGCTGTTTCCTGTGAGGCGTATCCTTTTGCAAGCCTTGCCTTATATGGATCTTTTTGCACATCATGCCCATCAAGAATAATTTTTCCTGACGTTGGTTTCAATAATCCTATCACTGTTTTTATTGTTGTTGACTTCCCTGCACCGTTTGGGCCTAAAAATCCGAATATTTCCCCGTAGTGAACGGAAAAACTTATTCCTTTTACTGCTTCAACTCCATTTGAATAAGTTTTTCTTAAATTCTCTACAATTATTGCATCACTCATTGAACACCTCCCTGTCTATTTTTTCTGTGATGTACTGCAAATCTTTGAATTTCACTTTCAAAATTTTGAAAGTTCTTTCGTACTGTGCACGACCTTTTTCTGTAATCTCATACACCCTTCTCGGATGCTTTCCTTCCATATTCCATTCTCCCTTTATGAGTTTTTCTTTTCGCATATCTTTTAAGAGTGGATATATGAAGCCCGGGTTGGGCTTCCACAAGTTGTTTGTTGCTTTGTTTATGATGTTTCGAATTTCTTCTCCACAAAGCGGTTTCTTACTCAGCAGGTAGAGAATATAGAAGGAAATAAAACCCGTCGCCCCAAATAGTGAGGCGATAAAACCATTTCTTTCCTTACCATATATACCGTATTTAACAAACTTTTTAAAGTATCTCATAACTTTATCCAATATATAAAATTTTATACATTATATATCTTATTATATATGTGTCAACCCCTTGGATTTATAACTTTGAGAAAATATTAAGTGAAATTTGCATTTGCAGGTGAGAATTTTTTCGGAGTGTAAAAAAATCTCTTTGTTGTATAATGTAAAAAAATTGTGGAGGTAAGATAGATGAATGAATTGCGTGCAAGGTTATTGGATAAAAGATTTTTGTTAGAGGTTTTTATAGCGGTGCTGTATGCTGTATTAAATGCCACATTGCTTAATAGATTGGATACCTTTTTACAGAAGGCTGCTTCATCTCCACAGGCAGGACAGGTGCTTTTCGTTTTTGTGCAGTATGTAGTGCTTGTTGCATTCCTCACCGCGATATACATTGTAGAAGATCAGGAAGTGAGACGTGCCCTTTTTACTCCTTTTTCTATTTTGATTTTAATTGTTACGCTTAAATATATGTTGAAGTGGTTTTACATAGGTTCATCAGCATTTCCCGGCAAACTTCCAAAATTAAATTCTTCTCTGCCGTGGTTGGAGATTACTGCATTCTTAAACATCTCATACATACCGATCCTTATAACGTTTCTTCAAGTTTCAAAAATTGTGCGTGGAGATAAGGAAAAGCCGTTTTATGCGCTTTTACTTTACAGTTTTTCATTCACTGCTGTTTATCTGTTTGTAGTTTCTCCGATTCTTGTAAAGAATCAAGCGCATCTTATCACTGCATTGATTACTTTTTATCAATTTTTGTTTTATGTTGCAATTTATGTACTCTTTGCGTTTACTCCGTATTTTGTTTCAACTGGAAGTTTCTGGAAAAGGACTGCTTATTCTTTTGCCTATGCCTTGAAGCACTTTCTTTTTGCGCTTGCATTTTCTGTACCGCTTGTACTTCTCATCTATATTATTCCACTTGGTATTTATAATGTAGGTTCAGGCACGCAGTCTTATTCGGTTTTTCTTGTATCAAAGTGGAGCATGGTGTTGTTTTCAATCATCACCTATTACGTTTTCCCTGCGTATTTTATAATAATGTCGTTAAGGGCGAGGGCTGATGGGAAGTAAGGAAATCTACATAAAGGGTGCAAGGGTTCACAACCTTAAAAATATATCTCTTCATATCCCGCGAGGAAAACTTGTTGTGATAACTGGCGTCTCTGGATCTGGTAAATCTTCACTTGCCTTTGATACACTGTATGCAGAGGGGCAGAGGCGGTATGTTGAATCACTCTCATCATACGCAAGGCAGTTTATAGGTGTTCTTCAAAAGCCAGATGTTGATTACATTGAGGGACTATCTCCTGCGATTGCAATCGATCAAAAAAGCGGGAGTAAAAACCCACGTTCAACTGTGGGAACGATGACCGAAATTTATGATTATATGAGACTTCTCTTTGCAAGGATTGGCATTCCCCACTGTCCTTTTGATGGTACGGAGATAAAAAGACAAACTCCTGATGAAATTGTAGAAAAGATTTTTGATATTGCCATTGATAAAAAGATTGAGATCCTCGCACCACTCGTTCGTGGCAGGAAAGGAGAGTACAAAGCACTTTTTGAAAAGTTAAGGAAGAAAGGATACGTGCGTGTTAAGGTAGATGGCATAACTTATACCCTTGATGAGCAAATAGAACTTAACAGGAACAAAAAGCATGAAATCGACCTCGTTGTGGATAGAGTGAGAGTCTCTTCTGATGAGCGTTCTCGCATTGCGGATTCTGTGGAGCTCGCTTTAAAGGAAGGAGACGGGATAATCAAAATTTTTGTGCATGAAGGGGAGGGCGAAGAGTATCTATTTTCTGAAAAACTTGCCTGTCCTAAGTGTGGATTCAGTATGGAAGAAATTGAACCCCGGCTGTTTTCTTTCAATAGCCCGTATGGTGCATGTCCTGAATGTGGTGGTTTAGGTTTTAAAATAGAGCCAGATCCTGATCTCATAATTCCAGATTGGAACAAATCTCTCGCTGAACATGCAATAAAAATTCCTGGTTTTAGAGGTATGGATACATTTTCTTATAACGTAATACTTGATGCTGCAAGGGAATACGGTATTGACATATTTAAACCGCTAAAAGATTTTACAGAGAAAGAACTTGACATCATTCTTTACGGCACTGATAGAAGGGTGCCTGTGCATTTTGTTAATAAAGAGGGAAGGAAGTACAATTTTAGAATTAAATTTGAGGGAGTTATCCCACTTCTTATGCGAAGGTATTCGGAAACAGATTCTGACTCGATGCGTGAGGAGTATGAAAAGTTTATGCGTAAGGTTGAATGCCCTGTATGTCATGGAAAGAGGTTGAAAAAAGAGGCGCTATCCGTTACGATTGATGGAAAGAATATTGCTGAAATTACTGCACTTTCTGTGGAAAAAGAGTACGAATTTTTTAAAAATCTTCGCTCGAAACTAACAAAAAAGGAAATAACCATTTCAAGGCAGATATTAAAGGAAATCATAAATAGACTGAAATTTTTGCTTGATGTAGGACTTGGATATTTGACTCTTGACAGAGAATCTGCCACGCTTGCAGGTGGTGAAGCCCAGAGAATCAGGCTTGCAACTCAGGTAGGATCGAAACTTGTTGGTGTGCTTTACGTTTTAGACGAGCCTTCGATTGGTTTACACCCGCGCGATAATGAAAAACTCCTTAAAACACTTACTGAACTCAGAGATTTAGGAAACACAGTAATTGTTGTTGAGCATGACGAAGAAACGATAAGATCTGCGGACTATATTATAGATATGGGACCAGGTGCTGGTGAAGATGGAGGATACGTTGTTGCAACTGGTAGCATAGACGAAATTATGCAAGAAGAACGTTCACTCACTGGCAAATATCTTAAAGGTGAACTGCAAATTCCGATTCCTGAAAAGAGAAGAAAAGGCAACGGTGAATATCTTGTTTTGCGAGGTGCAAGGGAGCACAATCTGAAAAATATAACGGTGAAATTTCCACTCCATACATTTATCTGTGTGACGGGTGTTTCTGGCTCTGGTAAGAGCAGTCTTATACAGGATGTGTTGTGGAAGGCATTAAAAAAGGAAATATCGCATTCTAAGGAAAAACCCGGAGACTACGATTCTATTGAAGGTGTTGAGTACATAGATAAAGTTGTCATTGTTGATCAATCTCCAATTGGGAGAACTCCACGTTCCAACCCGGCGACCTATACAGGAGTGTTTACGCCAATACGTGAACTCTTTGCCTCCCTTCCTGAATCAAGGGCAAGGGGATACAAGCCAGGAAGATTTAGTTTCAATGTTAAAGGTGGAAGATGTGAGGCATGTCAGGGTAATGGGTATATAAAGGTTGAAATGCAGTTTTTACCAGATGTGTATGTGCCGTGTGAGGTGTGTAAAGGGAAAAGGTATAATAGAGAAACGCTTGAAATTACATACAAAGGCAAAACGATTTCTGATGTGCTGGATATGACTGTTACTGAAGCGCTGAAGTTTTTTGAAAATATTCCACAGATAAAGAGGAGATTGAAACTCCTTGAAGAAGTAGGACTTGGATATATTAAACTCGGGCAGTCAGCCCTTACTTTGTCCGGTGGTGAGGCACAGAGAGTAAAGTTGGCTTCTGAACTTCAAAAGAGAGGCACAGGCAAAACAATTTATTTTCTTGACGAGCCTACTACTGGATTACACTTTGCTGATGTTCATAGACTGATAAATGTGTTAAACCGGCTTGTTGATAAGGGAAATACAGTAATTGTGATAGAGCATAACCTCGATGTGATAAAATCTGCTGACTATATTATAGATCTTGGCCCAGAAGGTGGAGAGAAAGGTGGCTACATTGTGGCAGCAGGTACTCCCGAGGAGGTTGCCAAAAATCCTCACTCCTATACTGGCTCTTACCTTTCCTCTGTCCTCCCTGTACCAGGTACCAACCGGACACACAAAACCAACCCCGTTAAATAAAGCATTTTACAATATTCCAATTATTGGTATAATGAGTAGACTGTCCTCTTGGTACCAGGTACCAACCGGACACACGAGGAGGTAAGTTATTTTGGGTAGAGGAAATAGAACTATTTTTGAGAATGCCATTTACCATGTTTTGGGCAGAGGGAATAGAGGTGCTAATATATTCTACGATGACAAGGATAGTAAATTCTTCTTGAAAAAACTTTCTACTTTTAGTGAAGAGTATTCCATTCAAATTTTTTCTTATGTCCTGATGAGAAACCATTATCATATATTACTGCGAACCAAGAAACCAAACTTACCATCTTTTATGCAGAGAATTAATCTTGTTTATAGCAAATATTTTAATTATATACACGGCCTAAATGGCCACCTTTTCCAGGATAGGTATAAGGCATTTGTTGTGGATAAAAATGGTTATTTCATCTCCGTTTTACGGTACATTGCTTTGAATCCTGTTGTTGCAGGAATAGTAGAGAATGCTGAGGATTATGAGTGGAGTAGTTATCGTTTTCTTTTTAAAAACGAAAAGCCGGAATGGTTACGGGTAGATATGGAAGAGGCAATTAATCTTGCTGGAATAAACAGGGAAGATTTCAAACTCCTGGTAGATTCCACTTATATTGATTATAAGGATTTTTTTAAATTTGAAGCGATGCCTCCCCTTACTGTTAGCCGGATTAAACAAATTATCCATAAAATAAATGATGAGATTGGAAATATATCTGAAAACCAGAAACTCCTTTATGTAACTGTTTATTATCTTGTAAATAATGGTGCTAAAATAAAGGATGTAAGTTCTTTGTTAAATGTTAGTGGTAAAACGATAAGCAGAATAGTGAATAGAACAAAAAATGAACTTGAAAAAGGAAACATCCTGTATGCCAATATTTTAAAAAGAGTTGAAGCTGTCCACCTGGTACCTGGTACCGGGTGGACAAAACTGGAATAAATTGAGTATTTGGAAGTAGTATAGATATTGAGGTGTCCTGCTGGTACCTGGTACTGAGGGGACAGAGGGTGGAGGTGAAAATGAAAAGAAAAATTAGAGTGTCGATTGGGAGTTTAGGGGTTCTGGGGTTGCGAGATATAAAACTACCTGCGCCGCCAACAACACTGTATCTCATGGTGGGCGAGCGATGTATGTATAACTGTGCATACTGTCCTCAATCGCAGTCTTCACACGGATCAACTGAATTTTTGTCCCGTGTAATATGGCCAGTTGCAGATTGGCAAGAACTCAAAATGGCAATCAAAAATACTCATAGAGCCGTAAGGAGAATTTGCTTTCAGGTTGTAAATAGTCCAAATTTTTTAGAAGATACACTTTTTTTTGTAAAGGATACTGTTTCAGTTTCTAAACTTCCTGTTTCCGTATCTGTGCGACTTACCAACCTTGATGAAGTGAAGAAAATTTTCGATGCCGGGGCGCAGAGAGTCGGCCTTGCCCTTGACGTTGCAACCGAAAAAACATTTGAGAAATTTCGTGGCGGAAATTTTCAGAACACCGTTTCATTTATTTTAAATGCAGGAAGACAGTTCCCACACAGAATTACAACTCACATTATTGTGGGTATGGGAGAAACAGACAAAGAACTCTATAAAATAATGAAGAACTTCTTTAACAACACGATTACGGTGGGATTATTTGCATTTACTCCTGTAAAGGGCACTATACTTGAAAAAAAATCTCCACCACGCCTATTGCGGTACCGTAGAATTCAACTCATGCGGTACTTATTTGCTAACAATTTGCCTTTTAAACCTCAATTTGACGAAAAAGAAAATCTCACCTCCATTGAGTTAGAAAGTGCAGATAGAATTTTAAAAAATCCTGAAATATTCATCACAAGCGGTTGCCCACACTGTAATAGGCCTTATTACAATGAAACACCAACCGGGCCGATGTTTAATTTTCCGTTTGCACCGAAAAAAATAGACAGCATTTTGAGTGAGTTTGTAGAGTATGCCTCAAAAGAAAAAGTTAAGTTCAAAATATAGAGATTTAATCCTGCTTACTGAAATTGGTGCGTATCTGCACGATATAGGAAAACTCTCAAAGTTTTTTGTGCTTTCAAAAGCACGCAACATGAACATAAAAGATTTTCATGGGCAGATACTCTTTCTAGACGAAAAATTTATTCCGCCTCATCTCAAAGAATTTTTATTTTCCCCTATTTCAAAACTAATTGGTGTAGAAAGTGTCAAAGGGATAAACCTCAATATATCTATCTCTCATTTTGTATGTGCGCATCACGGGTGCAACAGATGTTTAAATAAAAATCGTTGTTCTCTTATGGAAACAATAGAAAAGCATCCGCTCATAAAACTTTTGAAAACTGTTGATCACCTTGATGCTTCTAATCCTGCTAACAGTGGAAAACAGGATCCATTTAAACTTTACAGGGACGACATATTTTACGGAGAGACACCGCTTCCAGTTAAAGAGTTTGACGAGATGCGAAGAGAGTTTTACCTTGATATTGAACGTTTTATTGTTCAATATGGGACAATGGAGTTTGCAAAGTTGAACGAGTTTATAAAATTGATCTCAAAGAAGTATTTTGAGAATGCACTCTCAGAAACAAGAAAGTTTGGAAACGACATTACGCTGCTTGATCATTCAATTGCAGTTGCATCTCTTTACAAAGCGTTTTTATATGGGAATATTTTCTGGAATAAAACAGTTCCAAATTCATTTTTTGATGTGCGTTTTAGAGTGATGAAAATCAGCAAACCTTCCCGGCATAGTTCTAAATTTCTTTCTCTGGGTATTGCTTGTTGCAACGAACTTGTCAGAACAGATGATGCTGCGTATTACATTGTTGCAAACTTTCAAAGAGACGGTAGATTTGCAAAATTTTTAAGCGAAAAATTAAAAAGAAAAATAGAGTTTTCCAGAGTAAACGATTTGTCATTTGTATTTTCTGGAAAGTTTTATGGTATCCATTCTGGAAAGTTAAAGGAAAAATTGAATCGTTTAACAATAAAGCGAGTTTCCGACATTTACGAAGGGTACACGGAAGAAAAAGCAATTTCTGATATTAAGAAAGTAATACTCTTTGCAGAACTCAGAAGAAAGGAGGACATTTTAGCAAAGTTGAGGAGTGCTGAAAAACACCTTGCGAATTTGAATAAAGGAAGTGTTTATGATCCTGCAAATTTGCCAAAATTTTTTAAAAAGGAACGCGAAGTACGGTTATTAAAAAAACACCTGAATGCCGGGCATTCAGTGGAGAAAATAAAGAAAATGTACGGATGGGAATGTTCGAAAGATGCGGAAAACGAAATCTACGCTTATTTTAATAAGGTACTCTCACCTGTACGCCCTCCGTCTCCAATAGAGATGAGTGCCTATCTTTTAAGGCTTTACAATAAATACGGTTCCTACAAAAGAGTGTTTGAAGAGTTTCTTATAAAAAGACCCCTTGTTTTAGGCAGGCTGTTTGCCATTTTTAGGAACCTAAAAAGGCATAAATGTATTTGACTTTTAAAGTGCATCTTTTATTGTAAGAATTTTTTATTGTAAGAGCTCTCTAAAAAGTAGGATTTTGCAAAAGATTAAAAACTGTTAAAATATTTAATATGAAAAAGATAGTTTTAATTTTGCTCTGCGTTGCTTTTGTTTTTGCTGCTTTTCCAGTGCGCACACTTGGGGAAAACAACACACAGGCGCAGGATTATGGTGCATATTTAAAAAGTGCAGGGATTGTCAGTGGTTACCCTGACGGAAGTTTAAGGGAAAACAGATACATAACCCAGGCAGAATATGTTGTTCTTCTTGCCAGAATGCTGAAAAAAATCAAGGTGGTAAAGCGTGGAAACCTTGTAAAGCAGGTTAACTTTTTTGATAGATTGATAAACAAAACATATCATGCTTATCTCATTTTGAAGAATAAACTTACTGACTTTTACTATAATAAGATTATATATTATATACCTTATTATCGAAGGAAATTAAAAGCAAATAAAAATGAATGGTTTGTTCCTTATGCTGTTTATTTAAAAAGAAACGGTTTTTCTTTGCCACCAGATTTTAAACCAAATAGTGTACTGAGCACGGAAAATGCTGTAAAGTGGCTTTTAAGTGTTTTATCTTTAGATGAAACTTCTGAACGTGTTGTTTTTGATCAGGGAATTAATGAAGATGATCTTGTTTATGTACTTTCCTGTGAGCATGGAATACCGGTTGACAGGGTAGTTCTTGCAAAACCTGTTAAGCGGGGTGAGGCTTTCAAACTTGTTTATTCGATTCTTACAGATTGAAGTGTAAAAATTTTACCCTGTGTGTAAATTTTACTCAGCAATGTGAGAAAAGTTTGCTCAAAAACTGAGAAGAATTTTTAAATAGTAATTATAAGTTTTTATTTTAAAATTTAAAATAGTCTTTTTGTTATCTATGTTTTTCGAATATATTCTATAGTTATCTAAGAAAGTTTGGCACGGTTTTTGCACTATATAAGTGGAAGGTTGTAGAACCTGATATTTCAGTATTTGCCCTTCCCGGCGAAAAGCCGAGTACCTTGAAAAGTGTAGCGAAGTAAGATTAAACAAGAAAAATTGGTGTCCATTTCAAA
>CAYXJW010000012.1:0-4097 GCA_964465465.1 uncultured Caldisericales bacterium | reverse complement strand
AAAAGTAGACAGAGGACTGACTGATGGAAACTTCCATATAAAAGTCGGAGCAACACGAGCGCAAACTGCAGAACTTTTATACCGCGCAATAAACAAAAAATAAAAAGGCTAAATAATAAAAACTGCTCTGTCATACGGCAGAGCAGTTTTATCACTCAAAGCGTTAAGTAAAAATTAAGCAGAAACAATTATTTTGTTTCAAAACAAACGGAATTTGTTAAGATAAGCCGTTTCAGGACAGTTATATTAGAAATATAAGATAAAACCTATCTTTCTACGAACTTATGCCGTTTGTTTGATGTTTTTTTAATGTTTAATTTGAGTGTGGAAAAGTTGAAAATTAAGAATGGGATAAATAGAGGATTTGTTGATTTATGATGTTAAGGGTTATAATTCAATAAACCTGCATTGTTTCGTTGTATGCATAAGAAATACTGATAAACACTTATTTAAAACATAGCCTTTATTTCCATTTTAACGGACAAAAACTATATTAAAGGTATTAGACATATACAACATTAAAATCATCAAATATGGGGTGTTTACGCTTCACCTACGGTATAGTTTAATGGATACAGTATTAATAAGGGATAAATGAAAAATATATGTTAAGAATGAGGTTTATGTAATGTGATGGTGGCAAAAAGTGTTATTTAGCCTGACTTATTAGATACAGGTTGCTAAAATCAGTAATAAATGAATTTCTGCGATTAATGGTTCTTCTTGTTATGTTTTTGAAATATCGTTTTGTGTTATAATTACCACAAATGAGAATAAAAGTTTTATATTTCGCAGAAATTTCAAAAATCTTAAATAGAAAAGAAGAAAACTTAGATTTTGCAGGTAGGAAAGTTTCTGAATTACTTCAACAAATTCGGAAACTGCACCCTGAAATTACAGATATACTTGACAGATCTATGGTTGCTGTAAATCTTGAATATCAACCAAAAGATTACACTCTAAAAGATAAAGACGTTGTAGCAATAATACCGCCCGTTGAAGGAGGTTGATTTATGATTCAAATTGGAGAAAAGATCAATGTAAGCGAGATAAAAGAAAAATTAAAACGGAATGAAGCAGGCGCAATTGTTATTTTTCTGGGAGAACCACGAAGATCCAGAGAAGACGGAGATGTAATATCGATAAATTATACAGCGTATAAAGAAATGGCTATCTCTGAGGCAGAAAAAATTGAAAAGGAAGCCAGAGAAAAGTTTCCTATTATAGATATCGCTATTTGCCACAGATTGGGAAACATTCCGTTAAAAGAAATTTCTTTTCTCGTTGGTGTTTCTTCTGCACACAGAAAAGAAGCGTTTGAAGCCTGCGCATGGATCACAGATGAGGTAAAAAAAAGATTGCCAGTATGGAAGGAGATTATTTATGAGGGAAGTAGGAATAGTAAGCAGAGTAATCAATAAGAATATCGTTGAGATAAGAGCAGCCACAAAAGATGAGTGTGAAAAATGCCCTCTCTCTGAGACATGCCCTTCACATCTTTCTGAAAAAGGTGGAACAATCCTTGCATTAAACGATGTTGGAGCAGATATTGGGGATCTTGTGGAATACGAATACGAAGAAAAAGATATTCTGAAGGGCATTTTTACCGTCTATATGATACCATTTTTCTACTTTCTACTCGGGCTTTTTATCGGCTTTATCTTTGAAAAAGTGTTTAATATCCATATAGGCCATCTTGAAAATCTGCTTACTGTTTTAACAACCGGTGTCTTTCTTGGAATAGGAATCATTTCAGTACGCAAAAAAGACAGAGACTTCCGTATTCCTTCAAAAGTTGTTGCAGTTTTATACAGAAATCCAGGATTTGTTAACGCTGAACTTTTGAAAAAACAGTAATTCCATTTTCTTTGAAAAATGTTGAAATCCTGTTGAGTTCTGATCGCTTATTCACCGGGAATTCAAAACTCTTTTTCCCGGTAATTATAAATATAGATGCCCTTTCATTTGCTGCTTTTACAATCACAGTAAAATAAATTGCAGATATAATAACAAATGTTATTACTCCATAGATAAAATACTCAGCACCTATTGTTTTAAACAGAAAGTAAAGTGCTCCTATCCCTACAATTTCTGTAAAAACTCCGTACAAGATGAAAAATGTATCAATCTTAAACGGTCTCAAACGTTTTTTGATTTCGACTCTCACTATATTTTCCGCTGGAATCGAAAAACTAACCAGTTTGCTCCCTGAAATATTAAACCTATCATTATGTTTCGTAATTCTCACAACTGCTGAGTCTGATTCAAACTTTATTTCATTCATATTAAAATTTTAGCAGATTTTACTTTTTTTCATATTATCTCAAGAATTTTGCTTCTAACTTTACTATTTTAGAATATACCTCAATTACCTAAAACCAATTTAAATTTGAAAAGCGTGTGTTTGCAAAGACATAAAAACAAAATAAAATGGATTAAGAAAGGAGATAAACCAATATGATTAAAGGAATTAAAATTAAAAGCATTTCATTTAAATTAGTTATCTTTTCCCTTATAGCAGTTATGTTTTTTATCCTTTCATTACCTCTATTTTCTTCAAAGTTTAACTATACACCTTTCAAAGCATTTGGAGTTGAAATAGCACCATCAAAAACGTAAAAACGTATAAAATAGTGTATGATCTACCTCATCTTTCAAAAAAGATAACACCTTCAACAAGAAAGAAAGCAGAAACAAATCTATCAAAAGTATTTAACATACCGTTATCTTCATTAAAACAGAATGAATATCTTTCAAAGCCTGTTGTGTATATAACTTATATTCCGTTTATTAACAGATACAGAGGATTTATTAAAATAGGAAACACTGTTTCTCAATTTAAAACTATCAAAACAATACCAGACAATTTAAACCTGAATTCATCTTCTTTAAACAATAATACTCAATCAACACTCATTCTCACCTGCTACTTTACATTAAACAACATACCGTTTCGTTCAAACATCTTCATATTAAACAATGGTTCTATACTCCAATACTCTTCAATGACAATACAGGATAGCAATGATAATGTGATTGGAATGTTTACGTATGGAAAATCGAGCACTTTATGGCAAAAAGGAAACACAAACAGAAATACCAACAATTCGAGTGCTACGAATACACAAACTGACTATGTTTGGGAAAGCGAAAAAGTCATAAAGCACAATGTAAAGTTTACATCAATAAATGACCCGTTTGGAAATTTAGGAAGATTCAGCGAGCCCGCAAATAGACTTGATGCAATGGTAAATACTCCGTTTAACAACTTAGCAGGTGCAACAAATTCCTTCGCTGCAAGAAGTTGGGCATTCAAAACCCAAATTGAAAATGCCTATACGAATTTTTACCATACCGCAGGATACGGAAATGTATATACTTACGCATACATCAACGATATTGATAACATTATTGATATGAGGTTCCCTTCTGAGATAAATGAATCAAATTTATATCCAGAGGAAAGTGGTTACTCTTCTGTTCCTATTAATATTAGTTTTACCCTTCTGGGCGTTGGAAGTATTGGATACAGTATTAATGTTCCGTACTCTGGTGTTAGAAAAGTGTGGACACTACAAAACACATTTGGTTCCGCTTACCCTTACAACTATGGAAAGTACTCAGCATTCCCATGCAATACCTTTACCTGGGATAATCCAGATCTTTTCTGGAAAATCTCTACATATGATGCCGAAACGAACAACAATCCTGGAAGTTATTACAGTGGATTTTACTGCAGATACTCTGCTGCCATGTATGCTTCTGGAAGTTATATGTATGTGCTATACGCAAGTGAAGTTAATTATGGAATAAAAGTAGTTTCTACAACTTATAATAGGGTGGATTATTACTACCTGTCGGTGTCCCAGGAGTTCCCATACGTTAATGTATCAGGTAATTAGAAATTCTACATTCACGATGCGAGTATATTTAGATAGATAAAAGGTGTTAATTGAGTAGTATGTATAGAGCATACCACTCCACTTAATATAACAAATTTAAGGAGGCTAAAATGAAGAAACTAAACCTGAAAAGTGTATCTTACGAATCGTTTACAAAGTTTGGGTTTTGGAGCGGAGTTGTGTTAGGAGTAATTG
>CAYXJW010000011.1:0-22303 GCA_964465465.1 uncultured Caldisericales bacterium | reverse complement strand
TGTAGCTAACCTATAAGGGATTGAAACGGCAGAGAAAATGCAATAGTGATGTGAGTTGGTTGGCTGTTTGTAGCTAACCTATAAGGGATTGAAACTAGAAGTTTAATAACAACGGAGCGGGAGGTATAGCCGTTTGTAGCTAACCTATAAGGGATTGAAACAACTTTGAGGGGTTTTCCCCACTGAGCAATCTCTTTTGTTTGTAGCTAACCTATAAGGGATTGAAACTGAGACAAGGAAAAAAGATAAGAGAATTTCTGTACTGTTTGTAGCTAACCTATAAGGGATTGAAACTCTACCATAACCCTGCGAATTTTATGACGGACAATGGTTTGTAGCTAACCTATAAGGGATTGAAACATGTTCCACCCGCATTCTGCAAAGCCGGAATACCAGAAGGTTTGTAGCTAACCTATAAGGGATTGAAACTTTCTGTCAACCTCTGCAAAAACTACTGTTCTTTTCGTTTGTAGCTAACCTATAAGGGATTGAAACGGTGGAGAAAACGCAATAGTGGTGCAGGTTGGTTGACTGTTTGTAGCTAACCTATAAGGGATTGAAACGGTGGAGAAAACGCAATAGTGGTGCAGGTTGGTTGACGTTTGTAGCTAACCTATAAGGGATTGAAACGGTGGAGAAAACGCAATAGTGGTGCAGGTTGGTTGAGTTTGTAGCTAACCTATAAGGGATTGAAACATAAACCTCAATTCTAATGCAGTTTCTTCAAAATGGGTTTGTAGCTAACCTATAAGGGATTGAAACTGTGTTTGATGATAACGGCGATAAACAATCAATTCAGTTTGTAGCTAACCTATAAGGGATTGAAACTAAATCCTCATCGGGGGAGTTTTTCAAATATAACTCGTTTGTAGCTAACCTATAAGGGATTGAAACATAAACCCATTTTCTAATGCGGTTTCTTCAAAATGGGTTTGTAGCTAACCTATAAGGGATTGAAACTGTAGTTTATCTGCTTTGAATTTTTTCCGATATCCTATAGTTTGTAGCTAACCTATAAGGGATTGAAACTTTGATAGCAAAAAACTGAATGCTTCCCTGTAATTTCAGTTTGTAGCTAACCTATAAGGGATTGAAACAAAGATTTTTTAAAGTTTTTATTTTTGCCTAATTTGAGTTTGTAGCTAACCTATAAGGGATTGAAACTGAAAAAGTAATAATTTGAAGCGTCTGTTTCAAGTCGTTTGTAGCTAACCTATAAGGGATTGAAACTAAACTCTTCAAGTCGCTGAAGCCTTTTTACTAAAAGTGTTTGTAGCTAACCTATAAGGGATTGAAACAGTATGGCAAATCTTACTTTCCCGACTGTCGACGTCGTTTGTAGCTAACCTATAAGGGATTGAAACCTTGTTTTGTTTTTGTTATCGCTATTCTTTTTTTCAGTTTGTAGCTAACCTATAAGGGATTGAAACTCCTTCATCTAACACGTCCCCTATGGTCAAACCGTGGTTTGTAGCTAACCTATAAGGGATTGAAACAAAAAACTGGTCGGTTGGTTGGTCAAAGTAACGGTAGTTTGTAGCTAACCTATAAGGGATTGAAACTTGTCAGAACTAATAGCAATTGGGTAATAGAATATTGTTTGTAGCTAACCTATAAGGGATTGAAACAAATCTATGAAATCAATTTCAGTTGCTTCCTCAATCGTTTGTAGCTAACCTATAAGGGATTGAAACTTGAGGAGGTGAGAAAATGCCAGAGATTGGAGCGTTATTTTTATGTGGATACTGCAAAAATAGAGAAGGGAAAATAGGGTGTAAACTTGTACGAAGGGGAGTTATCACAAGGAAAGAGCAAGAGCAGTATATGTCTTTTGAGTGTCCGTATTTCATTCCGAACAGCGAATGGAAAAAAAAGTACGGGAAGAAAACACCGGAAGAGGTGCTCGATGATATGCTTATATCGCTTAGCAAAATTATGAAGAAGCCTTGATTTGTATTGAAAATAAAAAAGTGTTTTAATTTTATAAAAGGAGATGAAAAGGAATGGCAAATTGGATACAAAATGCTGGTTTGTATCTAATCTATAAGGGATTGAAACAAAAACAAAGAAGGGCGGACTGTAGTCCGCCCTGAATACTGCCATGAATAATTTGATCTCTGTGCGGGAAAGAGAAACGTGGAGAGTTGAAAATTATGCACAATTTTCGGTTTGTGGAGTTTATTTTATTTATTTAAAACGTCTTTAATTAACAGGTTTTGAGAGTTTACCTTTCTTTACCGTTTAAATCCTATATTTGCAAAGGCATTCTGACGATGTCTTTAAAGTCTTCAAACAGTCAGGTTAATCCATCAAAAATATTCAAACATCATCTATCTTAAATTTCCCACTTTGAAAAGTATTTTAAAATGACTTTTAAAATAATAGCGATTAATTTAATTATGTTTATTATGGCATCAGACGACGCCAAAAATGTATAAATCAAAATTTTTTTGAAAAGTTTATAACTAAGATTGTAATTGAGATGCAGAGAAAAATTATTCCAAGTACTTTATCTTGTGTGCTGCCTGTCTTTATTTTTCCTCCGCCAAGTCGAATTTTTGTTTTAATAAACGGTGCAAATGGTTTTACTCCTGCGGCAGTAAATGAATCAAGAAATATATGAAGACAGTATCCAAAGATGAATGGAAGGATTGCATTGTTTCCGGATATAAGAAAATACGTTGCATAAATTATAACTGCAGAGGTGAACGTATGTAAAAACCCTCTATGCTTTAAAAGGTTGTTCCGCATTTTGCCGTTTCTGGTAAGAGAACTGATTTTTGAAAAAGAACTATCCATATCCGGTATTACTGTGCCTAAAACTGTGAGTGCAATAGGCAAAGGGTGGTTGTAAAGAAAAACACCAAGCATTATTCCGGAAGCAATATGTGTGTATTCTCTCATACTATTATTTTAACATCTGTTTTTAATTATTCCTATAACAACACTTGCAACGAATGTTTTAAGTTTTGCAACGCGGTGAATGAATTTAAAAATTTTTGCTTGACTTTTTATTTTGTTTTGCTATACTCACAAAAATTTACCTATAAAGGAGGTAAGAAGTATGAGGAAGAAAAAAACCTTATTGTTGTTGGTTTCTCTGCTTCTTGTAGTAGCACTGTTTGGTACGGTGCTTACAGGATGCTCAGGGAGTAAACAGAGTAGCAATAATAATGCTACTCAGGAGAAAAAACCCATATTGATTGGGGGCGTAGCACCTGTTACAGGGCCTGCCGCAACTTACGGCAAGTCAACGAAGCAGGGCTATGAAATGGCGCTTGAAGAGTGGAATGCAAAAGGCGGAGTTCTTGGCAGGCAGGTAAAGATGATCTTTGAGGATGACAAGGCAGATCCAACAGAGGCTGCAAATGCGTTCTCAAAACTCATCAATGAGAACCACGTAGTTGCAATCGTCGGTTCTGTTACGAGTTCCTGCTCACTTGCCGGTGCACCTATTGCTCAGAGAAACAAAGTTCCTATGATCACACCGACTTCTACGAACCCCAAAGTTACTGAACAGGGGGATTACATTTTCAGGGCATGCTTCATTGACCCATTCCAGGGTACTGTTGCAGCAAAATTTGTTTACAACAATCTTAAAGCGAGAAAAGTTGGAGTTATTTATGATATCGGACAGGACTACAACACAGGACTTGCTGAATTCTTTAAAAAGGAATTTGAGAAACTTGGCGGTCAAATCGTAGCATACGAAGGTTATCCAGATGGAACAACTGACTTCAACACACAACTTACAAAAATCCTTGATAATAAACCTGACG
Source organism: uncultured Caldisericales bacterium (assembly GCA_964465465.1). Taxonomy (GTDB): domain Bacteria; phylum Caldisericota; class Caldisericia; order Caldisericales; family Caldisericaceae; genus AUK232. Next base: position 18,524 of record CAYXJW010000011.1, on the reverse strand, counting down.
TGATTTATTCTCCTAACTACTACAATGATGATGGCCTCATTGCAAAACAGGCACGCTCTCTTGGGTTCAATGGCCCAATTGTCGGTGGTGACGGTTGGGATTCCCCGGACCTTGTAAAAATCGGTGGAGACGCAGTAAATAATTGCTACTTTACGAACCACTTCTCAAAAGACAGCAAGAGCCCGATTGTTCAGAGTTTCGTTAAGAAGTATGAAGACAAATACGGTGAAGCACCTGATGCACTTGCAGCACTTGGATATGATGCAATGAACATTATGCTTACTGCTATTCAGAATGCAGGTTCCACGGACGGAGAAGCAATTAAGAATGCTTTAATGAATATTGACTATCAGGGTGTAACTGGACACATTAAATTTGATAAAGATAGAAACCCGATTAAGAGTGCAGTTATCATTAAGATCGAAAACGGGAAACAGGTATACGTAACGACGATTAATCCGTAAATCGGGGTTTTCAGGGCGGCTTTGTGCCGCCCTTTTGATTATAGGAGGAGAGATTATGAATGGGATTTTCAATTTGCAGCAGATAATTAACGGTATTCAAATAGGCAGTATATATGCACTTATTTCAATTGGTTATACGCTTGTTTACGGTATTATTAAACTTATTAACTTTGCGCACGGTGACTTCTATATGGTTGGTGCGTATGCCGCTTATTTTGCCGTAATGTTTTCAGTTGCGAGGAAGGAACATCCAAACGTCATTATTGTGCTTATCATAAGTATGACAGCAGGGGCTATTGTTGCTTTCCTTTCCAACAGGATTGCATACAAGCCTTTGCGGTATAAACCAAGACTTTCTGCTCTTATCACTGCAATAGGCGTTTCAATGTTCCTTGAATACACTTCGTCCGCGCTACCTTTCATTGGGCCTTCTTTCAGGGCGTTTCCGCAGAGCCAGCTCATTCCTGAAAAAACTTATCGAATTGGAAGCGCAGTCCTGACAAATTATCAGATTGTAAACGTTACCATTGCTGTCGTTCTGATGGTTGTTCTTACTTACATAGTTCAGCATACGCGAATGGGTATGGCAATGAGGGCATCAGCCCAGGATAAAGATGCGGCGAGGCTTATGGGAATTGACATTGAGAAGGTTATTGATTTTACATTTATTGTTGGTGGGGCACTTGCAGGAGCAGCAGGACTGCTCACCGGAATAACCTATCCACGTATTAACCCATACATGGGAATAATTCCTGGATTAAAGGCATTCATTGCAGCAGTTCTTGGAGGTATAGGAAGTGTGCCCGGTGCAATGCTTGGAAGTTATATAATGGGATTTGCGGAAGTTTTTGGTACTGCAATCAATTCCATTTTGGGCGAAGGGATTGCGTACGCAATTTTAATTCTTGTTCTTATATTCCTTCCGCAGGGATTACTTGGTAAGAAGACGGGGGAAAAGGTATGAGCGAAAAAAAGAAGAAGAACATTGTGCAAAGCATTTTAAAATTTTTAAAAAGTCGGAATGGAAAACTTATAGGTGGAACTTTTATTTTCTGGCTTATTCTTTATCCACTTAACAAGTTTGGTGTGATGAATAATTATTGGATGCATGTTGTAAATGTTTCTCTTATCTATATTATTTTGACTGTGAGTTTAAACCTCATCAACGGATTTACGGGGCAGTTCTCCATTGGTCATATGGGATTTGCCGCAGTTGGTGCATACACATCAGCAACGATTACGACGCTTCTTTTAAAAATTCCCTCACACGGTTTTATACCATATCTAATATTCACTGGATCTGTTATACTTGGTGGAATTATGGCTGCACTTGTTGGTTTCCTTATAGGTTTGCCTACTTTAAGACTCAGAGGAGATTATCTTGCAATTGTTACCCTTGCGTTTGGAGAGATTATTCGTGTCACTTTTAATGCAATACCTTTTGTTGGAGGTCCCAGAGGGATTCCGGGGATTCCTAATTTTTCAAACTTCACTTATGTTACAATTGTTGCACTTGTATCAGTTATAATTATGAGAAACATCATTTACTCATCAATAGGCAGAGCGTTTCTCTCAATAAGGGAGGACGAAGTTGCATCTGAACTTGTTGGTGTTCACACAACGTATTACAAGGTTATGGGTTTTACAATTGGCGCTTTCTTTGCTGGTGTCGGTGGCGCCTTACTCGCACATCTTATTCAGTACATTAACCCTTTGCAGTTTGGTTTCATGGCAACAATATACGTGCTGATTATGGTTTACATTGGAGGAATTGGAAGCATAAGTGGTTCTATCGTTGCTGCAGTGGGAATTACTTTCCTTTCAGAAGGACTTCGCCTTGCACTTGATAGAATTGATGCCCTTACACCGTTCCACGTTGGACCAGAATGGAGAATGGTGATTTTTTCCGTGCTTCTCGTTGCAACTATGCTGTATAAGACGAGCGGATTAATGGGAGATAAGGAATTCTCTGTTCTCATTCCCGAAGAGGAGGACGAAAATGCAAGACATAGTGCTTAAACTTGATCACATAACGCATTACTTTGGCGGACTTCGTGCTGTTCACGATTTTCATATGGAACTTCCAAAAGGCGTAATCTGGGGACTCATCGGGCCAAACGGTGCTGGCAAAACAACAATTTTCAATCTTATTACTGGTGTTTATATTCCCACTGAGGGAAAAATTTATCTGAGACAGAAAAATGGCGAAAAGTTTTACATGGAGGATATTACAAAATACAAACCCCATACAATTGTTGCGAAGGGAATTGCAAGAACATTTCAGAATTTAAGAATATTTCCAAACCTTACCGTGCTTGATAACATTCGTATTGCCGGGCATTTCAGAGTGAAGTACGGGCTTTACGATTCTGTAATGAGAAATGCAAAGTTCCGCAGGGAAGAGAAAAAAATAAAAGAGGAAGCAATGAATCTTTTAAAGATGTTTAACCTTCATAGCAGAGCATACACACTTGCGAAAGCGTTGCCATATGGTGAATTGAGGCGACTTGAAATTGCACGTGCGCTTGCAACCCATCCAACAATTCTTCTTCTTGATGAACCGGCTGCTGGAATGAACCCAAAGGAAACGATGGAACTTCTCGAAATGATCCGCTGGATAAAAAAAGAATTTGACTTAACGATATTTCTCATAGAACACCATATGAAATTTGTGATGAACATCTGCGAAAGGATAAAGGTGATGGACTTTGGTGAAACGATTGCGGAGGGAACACCTGATGAGGTGAGCAACAACCCGCGCGTTATAGAAGCTTACCTTGGGAGGAAAAAACATGCTTGAAGTAAAAGACCTCGTGGTTTCATACGGAGCAATTAAAGCGCTCAAAGGCATTTCATTTACAGTAAAACCCGGCACCATTGTCACTTTAATTGGGGCAAACGGTGCTGGCAAAACAACGACTTTGAGAACAATATCAGGGCTTATCAAGGCGCAGGAGGGCCACATTTTCTTTATGGGAGATGAGATTACCAATATTCCTGCTCACAAAATTGTGCAGATGGGTATTACTCATGTTCCAGAAGGAAGAAGAATATTTCCAGACCTTACGGTAAGAGAAAATCTTGAACTTGGTGCCTGGACGCTGAGGGATCCAAAATTGAAGAAAGAAAAATTAGAACAGGTGTTTGAGCTGTTTCCCCGTTTAAAAGAGAGGCAAAAGCAGATGGGCGGTACTCTTTCTGGCGGTGAACAGCAGATGCTTGCCGTGGGAAGGGCGCTTATGACGGAATCTCAACTCGTTTTACTTGATGAGCCTTCCATGGGGCTTGCTCCTATGCTTGTTGAGGAGATTTTTGAGGTTTTGAAACAGATAAATGAAGAGGGAAAAACCATTCTGCTTGTCGAACAGAATGCAGAAATGGCACTTCAACTTGCAGATTACGCTTATGTTCTTGAAGTTGGAGAAATCACAATGGAGGGCCCTGCAAAAGAAATATTGGAGAATCCAAAAGTAAAAGAAGCATATCTTGGTGCATAAGTTTTTATAGAATGAAAAACAAATAATGGCGGGCAATATGCCCGCCATTATAGATTTCAGAGTCTCTTAACCTATTTTGGATATACGATTGTGATGCTTTTTGTTTTGGCATCCCACTGAACGGATGCCCCAAACGCCTCTGCAATAAATCTAAGCGGAACCATTGTGTGATTCTTTACAAGTTTTGGAGGTGCATCCAATTTTACCATTCTGTTGTTTACAGATGCATAAGGTGTTCCCACCTGCAAAATGATTTCTTTTTCTCCAAGCGTTATGATAACAAGTTTAAATACGGGATTCCACTGAACCTTTGCTCCAAACGCCTCTGCAATGAATCTAAGCGGAACCATTGTTCTGTTATTTATCAAAACTGGCGAAGCGTCAAGTTTAACAATCTCATTGTTTACGATTGCTTTGCTGTTTCCAACCTGCAAAATAATCTTTGTTTTTGGAATAAACTTTACAGGAATGGAAACTCTCGTGATATTACCTGCGCGATCAGTTGCTACAACGTTGATTGAGTTAAGCCCTGGTTTTGTAAGCATTACTGTGTAGGTAAACGTGAAATCCTCTTCGTTTACTGCAACCTTATTTCCGTTGACTGTTACTGTTGCATCTTTTTCCGTTTTTCCTTTTACAATCACTGTGGGTGTGTGGAATACCTCAAAAGCAATGGGTGAAAATACTGTGAGTTTTGGTGGTGTTGTATCTAACGAAACCTTCAAATTCACCGTGGTTTTATTTCCTGCCTCATCTTCAGCAACGATTGTAAACACGGTTTCCCCTGAAATTTCAGTGGTGAATGTGAATTCTCCGTCCGGGCTAATTGGTACATTCTGTCCGTTGATTTCAAGTGTTGCTTTGGGTTCTGTTTTTCCAATGATTTTACACTGCTTTGTGTTGAGAACAGCGTTATTCTCTGGAGAGATAATTGTAATAACTGGAGGTTTTGTATCCACAAGGAATTTCTTTGAATGTGTCTTTTCCTGATTTCCCTGATGATCTTTTGCATAGAAGTAGAGTGTGTGCTCGCCGTCTGGTATTGTAAACGAATGGGTGTAAAGTATCGGAGTGCCAGAATCTATATAATAGTAGATCATTGGATCTGGATCAATTGGAGAAACTGCAGTGAGCGTTATCACTGGATTTACTGTATAGTATCCGTTCTTTCCATCTGGAGAAGGTGGATTTACAGCGATCGTTGTTTTAGGAAGTGCCACGATCTTAAATGTTTTTGACTGCACAGGTGTGCTCTCTTTCGATGTGTAAACTGTAAGCGTATAATCACCAATTGCATCAGGATTTTTGATGCCTGCGGATTTATCTATCACCACGGTGACCTGTCCGTTTGCAGGAATATCAACAGGTGTTGTGATTTCCACTCTGTAGGAGTATTTTGACACGTATTTTGCCGTTATATTGTTCACCTTAACGGTAGATGCAGCGATAGACGAAGGAAGTTTGAATTCTGCAGGAAATTTTATGTATATTTTGTCTTGATTTTGTTTCAGTGCGCCCGCACTTCCCGTGGTGAAGTTGATGGTAATTGTAGGCGTGTCTCCTACCGCATAACTGCTCAAACTCACCGTTGGTTTTGCAATTGTTGATTTTTCGATCTGCACTGAATATGAAACTGGCACAACGTCTTTTGATGTATGCACTTTGAATGTGTACGTTCCGTATACTGGAGGGTTTTTAATACCTGCGTCTTTGCTTATCACAACGGTAACGCCAGAATTCACGCTGATATTTACAGGTACGGTGAAAGAGAGAATGTTTTGAGAAACCGAGGCATACGTACACTTTACTCCGTTAACTGTAATGTTCCATGCGTTTATGTAATTTGGAACGTTGCATTTTCTTGGGAATTCAACAAAGATTTTGTCAGAGTTTTTTGAGAGTGCTCCGTTTTGCGATGTATCAAACGAAATTGTGTATTGTGCAACTGCATCCTGCACGGGAGGATCCACTTCAACTGAAAGAGAAGAAACAGAAGTTCCCACAATTGTGTATGGGTTAGAAACAGCAGGTATAACGTCTGCACTTGTGGATAAACTCAGCGTGTAATTCCCCGGCGAAGTGGGGTTTCTAATCCCAAATTGATCAGGAATGATAATGCTGCAAGTCGCATTGTTTCCAAGTGAAAATCCGTTTGGAATGTAGATTGTCAGTGTTCTTCCCACAACGGATTTGTTTGTGCAGTTGTATCCGTTTAGAGTTATGTACGATGCACTTGTGTTGCTGGGTATATATGTATCATACGGAAAAACGATTTTTATATAGTTATTTGGGGAAAGTGCTCCATTTGGCCCGGTGGTAAACCAGATTGAGTATGTTGCAACGCTACCTGCTGTGTTAGGAGTTAGCGAAACGGTAAGATTAGTAATGTTGCTGCTCACTATTTCGTACGTATTTGATACTGCGTATGCAGGTTCTTTGCTCGTTGCAAGTCGGAGCGTGTAATTCCCCGGTGAAGTGGGATTTCTAATTCCGAACTGATCCTTTATGATGATTGTAAATGTGTAGTTTGCGTTCATTCCAAAAGGTGGATGAATATCGAGTTTTAAATTTCCTTCTTTTGTAACGTAGGAACACGGATAACCGTTTATTGTGATATATGATGCATTTATATTGTTTGGAAGAGATGTGTCGTAAGGGAACTCAATGTATATGTAGTCAGTTGTGGCTAATGATATATTTGGAATGAACGAAATTGTATAGGTTGCGTAACTTCCAGTGCCATTTGGAGAAACGCTCACCGTTAGATTTCTAACTGCTAATTGTATATAGAGGTTGTAGGAAACAGTGGTTGTTTCTTTTGATGTGGAAAATGTGATTGGATAACTCCTTCCGCCTGTTGATGGATTTTTGATACCTGCAGAAGAGTAAATATAAATATCTACAGGGCTTGCTGACAAATTTTGGGAAGGATAAATATACAGTGCAAGGCCGTCTACTGTAATACTGTGTGGAATGTTTCCATTAATTCTCACTGCACCTGTAGAGATTGATGCAGGCACAGTAAATCCGGGGGAGAAATTAATCTTTATGTAATCTGTGTTTGCCGTAAGGGGTTGTTCAATGCTCAACTTGATTATGTAAGTGGCATTTGCCCCTGGAGTGTTTGGGTTTGCCGTGACACTCGTTACGGTAAGAGCATACGCAGTTCCAATGCCAGAAAACATTAGAATGCAAATCAACAACGCAAGCAATGAAGATATAACTTTTCTCATTGCTCTCACCTCCTTGTTGGTGAAAACTTTCTACAAAAATTATACCACTCTCTTGTAAAACAAGCAAAGTGTGAATTTCCGTAAAAACCGAAATATATTTCGGTTTTTACTGTGTAGTGCAGTGTGGCAGCAGTGTTAAAAGCGTTCATACGGCATTGCCTCCAAAAGCGTAGTTTTTGATTAGATACGAATATGTAAAAAAAGTTCCAATTGGATTTTTGGATGATGGAAATCGATTTTTTAAAAATTTTAAAACGAAAAATGCTTAATATTAATAAATATCTGTGATCACCTGTTTCATTTCTTCAATATCTTTTTCTGAGAGTTCCTTTTTCAGAAGAATATCAGTTTCTATTGTGAGGAAAGCATCTAATATTTCAGGATCAAATATTTTTCCTCTTTCTTCAATCATAATTTTAAGTGCTTTTTTTAGATCGTATGCAGGTCTGTATGGCCTATCCGTTGTAAGTGCATCGAAAACATCTGCAACTGTGATTATTCTGGAAAGAAGAGGTATCTCTTCTCCTTTAAGTTTGTCTGGATATCCAGTTCCGTCCCATCTTTCGTGATGGTGTCTTATGATTTTTGCTGCTCCTGGATTTATTGGCATTACGATTTTCTCGCCTTCAATAGGATGACGTTCAATCATTTTTCTTTCTTCTGGATCAAGTTTTCCGGGTTTTAATAAAATTTCCTGTGGTATCCCTATTTTACCTACATCATGCAGAATTGCCGAAAACAGCAATAAAGATTTTTCGTCGCTGTTCAATTTAAGTTTGCTTGCAATGTGCATCGATAAGTATCCCACTCTCATTGAATGGAGTTCTGTGTATCTGTTGTATGATTCAATAGCGTTTCCTATTGAGAAGATGTAATTTGCAAACATTTCTTTGAACTGTGTGTAGTATGAAATTGTTTGGTAAAGATTAATTACCTCTCTGCCAAACCGCTCGATAAATTCCTTTTCTTCTTTTAGAAATTCCTTTGCTTTATTGAACCTTATCCTGAAAACTGGCATATTCTTCACTCCAGAGTATATTACAGCCTGAGCAAATGGGTGAAGTTCATTTCCGTTTTTAACAAACAGGGATTCTTCCCTTGAGGTAACGATGTTAAAAGTTTCAGGTGAAATAGTAAGCCTTTGAATTTTTTTGCCGTCAAATTTTATCAGAATTGCATCTCCTTCGTGCTTTCCCCAAACTGCTATCTCTTGAAGTGTTGAGCGATAGATAAGTTTCAGTGTGCGGTAGGCTGCTTCCAGTACATTTTCCAGACTTCCCTTTATATCGACAGTGTGGAAAAGTTTAAGTGAACTTTCATTGAACGTGTTGGCAAGTTGCAACTTCTTATATGCCATGTGTGCTTCCACAAAAATGGATGCTAACTTTGAAAGTGCACTTACCACCTTTATATCTCTGTCAGAAAAAACGTTTCTTTCTTTAAAACTATCCAGGAAGATACCTCCAAAATACTCACCGTTTATTATGATAGGTGCCACAATGGACTGTTTTATCCCTGATGCGCCTGCTTTATTGAGTATTTCGAGTTCTTTCTCTGTAAGGTTCTCAGTGTTGAATTTAACAATATCCCTTACAACAGTGGCTGTTTTACTTTTTGCGCTGTAGGAAACTCCGGCTCTTAATTTTAATTTCTTCAAGATTTCTCTATAACCAAAGATTGCAACGTATTCGTAAAATGCACCTTTTTTAAGCGTTGCAGAGCCTGCGTCTGCCTGTGGAATGAGTTTTTTTCCTATATTAAGAATTGTTCCAAAGAATTTTTCCTCACTTGCTGATATATCAAGGAGAGAGAAACTTTCCATTATTGTAAAGAGTTTATCTTCCGTATCCCTCAGTGAGTTCACGAGGAGTTTGGACCTTATTGTAAGAGAAGCAAGTTTTGAGAAAGATTCCGCTATTTTTAAATCTTCCTCTGTAAACGCATTTTCATCTTCGAAGTTATCAATAAAAATTCCTCCGTAATATTCTCCATCAACAATTAAAGGTGCTTCAATTGTTGATTTTATACTTGTTGTACCAATTTCTTTGAACATTTTTCTTGTTTCAGGTTTTAATTTACCCTTTGAAATTTTCTCTGAGTACTGAAAGATATGTTTAATGATAAATGGTCGATTGCTGATAGACGGCATAATTTCTTCTTGTGTAAGGAATTTCCCCTCAAGCAGTTTTGGGTATCCATTTGCTGCTGTAAATACAAATTTATCCCCATCTTTTATTATTACGCTACCTGCATTTCCCCGGGTAATCAATTTTAGCAAGGCATTCAGTAATTCCTTGCTCGTTTCTGGTATGCTTTTATTTATATCTATTCTGGAAAATGCAGAGACAAGTGTTTGCAACTTCTGTAAAAGTGTTTTGCTCTCCTCTGATTTTGTTTCTGCAAGTTCTTTAAATTTCTCTGTTTCTTCTTCATACGCAAGGTATAACATTCTAATTGCATATAGTAGTGAAGCAATAAAGAAAAAACCGAGCAATACTAAAATCAAAATTCTATAAGACACGTTTGCAAACACATTACTTTTAGGAACAAAGGCATAAACAGTGTAGGTTGTAAGGGGCATTAGTGAAAAAATTTTTTTGATTAGTAAACCATAGCCAAATTCACATTTTATAAACTCGGAATACCTATTTAACTTAGGGATAATTGTATATACGTTTTTAAGGAAAATATCTTCGTCTTTACTGATTATGATGGTTCCATCTGGATTAGTTACAAAAACGTGCTCATTTGGTTGTGATTCTAAGATTACGCTGTTTAATGTTTTAAGATTTATCATAACTGCTACACTCCCATCGAAAATTCCTTCATCAAAAACTGGTACATGCAACATTACAACAATAGTATTCTGTGGAGATAGGAATGGGTCTGACAAAACAGGAGAATATGTATTCATTAATTTTTTAATGTGGGGTTGGTTCGAAATATTTTTGCCGATGCTTTCTTTGGAAGGGTATGCATATGTGATAGTTCCATTTTTGTCCATTCTCATGATTGAAGTGAGACCGTTTTTATTTTCTTGATAATATTTCTGGAGTATTTCTTTGCCTTTTTCATTTAGTTTTATTATGTCGGGATTAATGGAGAATCGAGTAAGATCTGCTCTTGTTTTAGAAATGATGAACTGTAAATTATCGGCTGTTTTAGAAGCATCTAAGGAGATCTCTTGTTTGTAGTCTTTAAGATCAGATTTTAATGTAAGTTTCAAAAAATATAAAGACATAAGCGTGAAAAGGCTGAATGCAATAGAGAAAATTATTACAGCAATTGTGAATCGCTTTAAAAATTTGTATATTGCAGTTTGGATTTCTGGGAGTAAATCCTTTTTCTTATCTTTGACAGAAAAGATTTTTCTTTGTGCAGCAAACAAAAGACCTGCACCAATAAATCTTATAGTGAAACTAATTAACTTAATAGTTGAAAGATTAGGCACTTCTGTGATTTCAACGACGCTTTTTAGAATGAAATCTACAAATAAAGAGAGTCCAAATATTATTACTACTTTTCTTATTAAAGGTTTTTTAGGTTCAAGGACAATGAATGAGGATTCAACTGCATACATTACAGCAGCAAGTGTGAGAAAGTACAACATCAAATCAACTGTTAAAAGGAATTTTTTCTGTACTAATGCAAACAAAATAAATAAAAAGGACAAGGCAATATAGATTGTAACCCTTTTAGAAACTCTGGGAAGCAATTTCTTTATCTTTCTGATGCCTATTATAATTGTAACATACGAAAACAACAAAAAACTGTTTCCCGCAATAAATACAGCAATTTGATGGTTTGGTAAGTAATATATCAATACTTGTTTCAGCGTTACAGCAATGGGAACGAGCATTATACCCGTTGCTGTAAAACTAAATCCCCTTGTATCCCCTGTTTTTTTAATATATTTATGCAATATAATTGAAATAAAGACTACAGGGGTAATCCACACAAAATAACTTATTATTACGAGCGCTATCTTTACTGTTATAACTCACCCCCTGCCGGGTGTATTTTATCACATATAAATAAATATTCAAACATTGTATTCAGAATTTTTTCTATAATTATACGGAAAATAGGAATAACTTTTCCAGAACTCTTTACAAATTTATGCCAATTTGATAGAATTCAGCAGGAGGAATTATGAATAACAGGCCTTTTGCGATATATGAAAACTTTTGTCCTAATTGTGGAGGGGATATCTCTTCTGTCCGTCTCTCAGAAGGGCTTTTCTGTGAAAAGTGTATGCCAGAACCTGCAAATAAGTGTGAAGTCAAAAACCTGCAAAACTTCAAACAGTTCTGCGATCTGGAGAATAAGTTTAACGAATTTTCCCATTTTTTTATAAGCAAAGTAGGAATGCCGCTAAATGCAGTTCAAAAAATGTGGGCAAAGCGATTTTTTGCAGGCAACTCTTTTGCTATGCTTGCTCCAACCGGTATCGGAAAAACGACGTTTGGCCTTGTGCTTTCTGCATTTCTTGGAGATGCGTACCTCATATTTCCAACGAAAGTTCTGGTAAAAGAAGCAGCAGAAAGGTTAAAAAAGTGGGGAATAGATTTCGTTGCATACACTGGCAGAAAAGAGGAAAGAGAAAAGATCTTTTCCACAGAACGTGGCATAATTATTACAACTTCTCAGTTTTTATACAAAAACTCTGATGCATTCAAAAGGCATTTCCCTTTAGTTTTTGTTGATGATGTGGATTCGGTTTTGAAATCAGGAAAGAGGATTGATAATCTGCTTTCTCTTTTAGGATTTTCCCGGCAGGATTTTAAAAGAGCATTTGAACTTGCAGGAAGTGGAAATTACGAATTGCTGAATACACTTTCCTCAAAGAGAAAAGGGAACATAATTGTTTCTTCTGCTACTGCAAATCCTCGTTCTTCAAGGGTAAAACTCTTTTTATACTTAACAAACTTTGAAGTTTCACGCCCATCATTTGCAATGAGAAATGTTTCAGACCTGTTTGAAACTCCTGAAAAAATTTGGGAGGAAGCCGTAAGAATAACAAAAAATGCCGGGGGATACGGTTTTCTGTTTCTTCCGGGCAACGAGACAAAGCAAACTCTTGAGAAATTTATTGCATTCCTCCGCTCATCTGGAATAAATGCGGTGAGTTATGAAGAGTTTGAAGAGAGAAAAGAGGAATTCAAAAAGGGCAGTATTGTTTTTGTTGGTTTTGCAAGTTTCAGGAATCCGCTTGCAAGGGGCGTAGATATGCCCGAATACGTGAGGTATGTTTTGTTTGCAGGTGTCCCAAAAATAGAGTTTCGTATAGATAGCGAGAATTTCAGGAGTCTTTATTACATTTTGCTAATGCTTATTCCGTTTCTTTCAAAGAATAAACTTTTAAATCAGGAGAATCTTACAAAACTCTCTTATTATGCAAACTATTTGAAAAAATATGCATTTTATGAAAATGTATCAGAAAAGATAAGAGAAAAACTTCAAAACATAAAAGAAGAAGTCGTTGGCATCGTAGAGCGGTTTTCAGAAGAAATTAAATCATCTCCCGAAATTTCTTTTGATGGAGAAAAGGTTGTTGTTGCTGATGTAACTGGATATCTTCAGGCAACTGGAAGGACAAGCAGGTTTTTCAAAGGAAGACTCACGAAGGGCGTAAGTGTGCTGCTTGTTGATAGCGAAAAGGCGTTCTTCTCACTGAAAAAACGGCTTGAATGGTTTGGTAGTGGTGAATTTGAACGGTTTACAGATGAAAAGTTTAAATTGCTGCTAAAAGAAGCGGAAGAGAGCAGGAAAGAGGGAAAACAGATTGAAATGAAAACTTCGTTTGTTATCGTTGAATCTCCAGTTAAGGCAAAAACGATCTCTTCTTTCTTTGGAAAACCTTCGATAAGACTCGTTTCCAGAATCCCTGTTTATGAGGTTATGACTGAGAACGGAGTGCTTGTTCTTGCTGCAACTGTTGGGCATGATTTTGATCTTTCCATGCGTGGAAAGTTTGGGGTTATAGAAAAATCAATCCCCGTGTTCACCGTTTTAGAAAACAAAGAGAAGATACTTAAAGCGCTGAATATACAGAGTTCAGAAATTGACGAAGTTCTTGTTGCAACGGATCCAGATAGAGAAGGTGAGAAAATTGCATTTGACATTACAAATGCAAATAAGCCGTTCAATGAAAATATTTTTAGAATAGAGTTTCATGAAATCTCAAAAAGGGCGTTTGAGGAATCTGTATTAAACAAGCGTGCTGTTGACTATAACCTTGTTTCTTCACAATTTGTCAGGAGAATTGCGGATAGGTGGATAGGATTTGGTGTTTCTTCCTTTGTGAATGAGAAACTTGGACGAAAGTCGTTATCAGCAGGAAGAGTTCAAACGCCTGTTCTAAATTGGATTGCGGAGAGAACGCTTAAATTGAGGGAAAAGGTTTGGGCAGTTAAATTTGAAATTTGCGAAGAGCCTTTTGAATTTGTATTCAAAGAAAAGCGGCAGGCAGAGGAATTTCTTGCAAAGAAATATATCCATGTGAAAAAACTTTCTGAACATGAAAAAGAAATGTTTATAACTCCTTTCAATACTCCGGAACTTTTGAAGGTGTCTTCTGATAAACTCCACTTTTCCCCTCAAAAAACGATGAAAATTGCGCAGGAACTCTTTGAAAATGGATTTATTACGTATCACAGAACTGATAGCATCCGTGTTTCACAGAACGGTATAAACATTGCAAGAGAATACATCACTGCAAATTTTGGTGAGGAGTATTTTAAGGCGCGACGGTTTGAATCAAGTGGAGGTGCACATGAGTGCATCAGGCCTGTTCTTGTTGCAAATGGAAGTGAAATAAAAACTGTTGCGATGATGAGAGGAGTTTCTCTTCAGGAAAGTCATGTGAAATTGTATTCTCTGATCTTTGATAGGTTTATTGCATCTCAAATGCAGAGTGCCATATTTCTCGAAGCGGAGTTTGATATTGAAGGTATAAAAAAATCATTCTTTGTAAAAACCGTAAGGGAAGGCTTTAACATGGTTTGGCCCGTAAAGGTTTCAACAATAAGAGAAGGGGAATACGAACTGAAAGGGAAAATCGTTCAAAAACCTGCTGTTTTACCGTTCACCTATTCAGAAATTATAAAAGAGATGAAGGAAAAGGGTATAGGGAGGCCTTCCACTTATGCAATCACTGTGGAAAAACTTTTCAAACGGAAATACGTGGTTCAGAAAGGAGGTTTCATATTTGCAACTCGCCTTGGGTTCAAAGTGCTTTCGCTTGCAAAAGAAAGCCCGTTTTCAAGGTACGTGAGCGAAGACTATACAGCAGAACTTGAAAGCATAATTGACGAAGTTGCAGAAGGTAAAAGAGATTACAAACAGACCATTGAAAACCTTTACGATACCCTCTTTTCTTAATGCATTATGAAATTTTTGCAAAATCGTTAAAATACGTTCTATGGAATTATTAGGACGATACAGAATAGGATACGTGTATTCGATGAAAGGGCATACAATTGTTGAAAAGGTTTTGCCTCTTGGTGTGGAGCCTGTTGCAGATACAGACATTGAAGTGGGGCGAGACGAAGATTCAGGTGAGATTGTTGTAAGATTTGTTATGATTATTATGGGAGAAAAGATTAACACAAAATCTTTTCCAGAAGATGTGAGTGTTGGATTTACCGATGGAGGAATAATTGTTTGGCGGGAAATTGAAAGGGTTGATGAAGACGTTTTCCTTTCAGAAAACAGAGTGAAAGAGATCTCTGATTCTTATATGTATGAAAGGGAAGCAATTCTGTTCTTTGAAAAATTCATTGCAGGGAAGAAGGATCCCTCTCTGATGTGAATTAAAAAAGGCGGCTTTAAGCCGCCTTTTTTAATTGATGATTTTTGAAAGAATTCTGTATGCGATGAGTGCCACTTCTTCACGTGTTGCAAGGGCATGAGGCTTAAATTCTCCGTTCTCTCCCTCTATAATTCCATGTTTTTTCAGGAATGCGATTTCTTTGTAATACGGATATGCTGGTGTTATGTCTGAAAATAGTGGAGTGTTTATCTCTGCAAGCATTGAGATAAACGGAAAATTTTTTCCAGGGCAGAGTGTGGAATTTGCACGCCCGGTTATATCAGAAACAACGTCTTTGTGTCTCAAAACGTTCTTTATCGGTATTTTGTACTGATCCATGAGTTTTCTTATCAGATTTACCCCTGACTCAAACTGTGCTTTTTCCATTGTTCCAGTCTGAAAGTTTCCAAGAAAACATATACCAATGCTGTGCAAATTCACCTTGTAATTTGTTGAGTGCCATGCTGGAAGTTCAATGCTCTGCCCTTTAAAAATATCGCCTTCCGGTCCAACGAGGAAGTGGTAATCGCACCTGTAAAGTGGAAATTCCTTTTCCCAGTGGATCCTGCTTCTTTTACAGATCGTTTCTGCGATCTTTTTGCCGGTTTTGTCTGATGCATTTAAGTGCGGTTGCGTGGCTGAGTGGTGAATCACTATGTAATTTATTTTTCTCATTTCTTTCCCAACCCTTCTATGAATTTTGCAAGGTTATCAACAGACTCTGCAAGTCTGTCAAGTTTTGCTCCAAAAACGATGAGCAAGTAAAGTGCAACAGCAATGGGAAATCCCACGTTGCCTATAATCTTAATAAGTTCTTCTATTGTCATTTTATCGCCTCCTTCTGGTTGTGCGGGCGGCAAAACCGCCCGCATTTTGAATTTACGGAACGAGATCGTGGAAAGAACGTGTTACGATTCCGCCGTCCACAATGGAAACAAGATCACCATTTTTTGTGGTGAAGATGTTTTTATCAATAATAAGTTGCATCAAATCGTGAACCTGCTGTTCTGTGATGTTGCTCTTTGGATTGTTGAACTCCATTGCGTGCTTTTTCCCGTTTTCCGTTCCGAAGACGAGCCTTAAAACGGTTGAACTTGTGTCTGCCATACATCACACCTCCTTATGCGGAATAACTCTTTGTGCTTCTAAGCCTGATGTCCTGCAGGGTATCGCTTATGAGGTTTGCAATTCCTGTTGCTATGTCGTAGATGTCTTGATCTGCTGCTGCGGGTTTAACTCCTGTTATACTTTCCCTGCGGGATTTACCGTTCCCTGCGTCGAACAAAAGTTCGAGCCTTCCGTTTTCTTGAATTACTGTCATGTGTATCACCTCCAGGTTAAAATTTTGAAAGCGCTTCCACCTATATATATGGAGCATATGTCCAAAATCAGTTTTCATCGGGGTTTGATTTACTTTGTATCTGAAAATTTTGCAGTCAAAATTTTGGAGTTCGTCAAACGATCTGGCTAAATTGTTTAATATATATAAATATTTATAGTTTACAATCTGTTTTTATGCTATAATGCTCTGCAATGGAAAAAATTCGATACTGGATAAATGTGTTTAAACGAAAACCAGATTTGTTAAATGGAAACATTATGGAAGAACTTCTCATTCTTGGACTTCCCGTGATGTTTGCAAATCTTGTTCAAACACTTTACAACCTCGTTGATGCATTTTGGCTTGGAAAGGTTGGAAAAGCAGCGCTTTCTGCACCCACGATCACGTTTAACGTTGTGTTTGTTATTATTGCTTTTTCAATGGGTGTATCTGTTGGAGGTTCCACACTTGTAGCACAGTACACTGGAGCAAAGATGGATAGAGACGCTGCGAAATCTGCTGGTACCACGATAACAATGATGCTTGCTCTCGGAACCTTATTTGCAATTGTGGGATACTTTATCACTCCTGCTGTTTTAAAACTCCTTCACACACCAGCCGATGCATATGCACCAACGATGCGATATATGAGAACAATATTTCTTGGGCTTCCGTTTATGTTTGGTTATATGAGTTTTCAAGGAATAGTTCAGGGTAGAGGCAATACTATTACTCCTATGAAAATCATCACGTTTTCACTGCTTCTCAATGCGGTGCTTGATCCACTCCTTATTTTTGGTATAGGTTTTCCAGAAATGGGGGTTACAGGTGCTGCACTTGCAACGGATCTTGCAAGGGTTCTTGCACTTTATCTCGGTTTTAGGTACCTATTCTCAGATAAGAGTGAAATCCGTTTAACTGTGAAGGATCTTGGCATCAACTGGAAAATAGTAGGGAAAATTTTTAAGATAGGGCTTCCACTTTCCGTTGGTCAGATGGCAACGTCTCTTGGATTCACGCTTCTCATAAGCATTGTAAACCTGTTTGGGTCTGCCGTTGTGAGTGCGTTTGGTATAGGGAACAGAATTATCTCTCTACTCAATATGCCTGCAATGGGATTCTCGCAGGCAGCAACAGTGATGGTAGGGCAGAATTTAGGAGCAGATAATGTGGATAGGGCAGAGCAAACTGTTTGGACTGCAGTTAAGGTAATAGCAGTTGTTCTGTTTTCAGGTGCAACTCTTACGTTTTTCTTTGCAGGCTCAATTGTAAAATTCTTTATCAATGATCCTGAGGTAATAAAAGTGGGAACGAATTTATTTAGAATTGCCTCATACTCAGTGCCGTTTTTTGGAATAATGTTTGCATTCAGCGCAGCGTTCAGTGGATCCGGGCACACCACTCCAATTCTCGTTCTCAATACAACGAGGCTCTGGGGAATAAGAATACCGCTTGCTTATTACTGGGCATTGAAGAAAAATATAGGGCCTAACGGAATTTTTTATGCAATGGTGGTGAGCAACATCATTATAGCATTTGCTGCGTACCTGTGGTTTAGGAGAGGCACCTGGAAAAAGAAAATAATAAAAGGAAAACCTGTTAGGGTTTAATTAATAGTTTTCATATTTTTAAAGGGCAGATTTTTATTACGGCTTATCTTATATTGCTCCATCTGATTTTTCATATGGGAGGGAAAACAACGTTATCGATATAAGGTATTTACTTTTTGTACAGCCTTTTATAAATGGCAGTGATCTAACCTTGCGGTGAAAATTAAAAAGCCGGGATAATAAAATCCCGGCTTTTTAACCCTTTTTATATCTGTATAACTATTTATCCCCAATAATACACCGTAATAGTCTTTGTTGCAGGATCCCACTGTATTGAGCAGTTGAGATGTTCTGCAATAAATCTAAGAGGGAGATATGTTCTTCCGTTTATTATTATTGGAGTAACATCAGGATTGTTGGGATCAATCGGTGTTTTTATTCCATTAACAAGGGCTGTGTTCTTTCCTATTGTCAGAATTATTGTATTTCCATTTAAGTTGATCGTTACTTCCCTTGTTGTGGGATTCCATTCAACTGTGCCTCCCAATGATTCAATAAATGAGCGTATAGGCAGTAGTGTCCTGTTGTTCTTTATAATAGGTTTGCTTCCTTCTTTATCTATCTTATGCTTTGTTCCGTTTACAGT
>CAYXJW010000010.1:0-3538 GCA_964465465.1 uncultured Caldisericales bacterium | reverse complement strand
GTAATGCCTATTGAAGAGATTACCGCAGAAGATATAATGCTTCCTCCAGTATATGTGAAAGAAGATGACACGCTTGACACAGCATTTCAAAAGATGTTTTCAGAAAACTTAAAAGAACTCCCAGTTGTAGATGATGAAATGCATGTGATAGGGGATTTGAACATTTTAGAACTTGTAGTTGCCTGGATTAAAAAGAATTCTTAAATATTTAAAATGGATCTCCTTGATGTAGCATTAGCCCTGATAGTTTCGAAGTTGTTCGGTGAGTTAATGATCCGCCTGAAACAAATGGCTGTTTTAGGGGAACTCTTTACTGGAATACTATTTGCTCTTGTTATGACTTATTTCCCTGGTTTCAGTATTACCTATTTTGGACATACTTTTTCATATAAGGTTAATCTTACGGGTGAGGCATTTGAACTTTTTGCAAATCTTGGAATAATTCTTTTACTATTCATTGCTGGCATGGAAACAAAAATTGGAGATTTGAAAAAGAGCGGAAAAAGAGGATTATCTACAGCAAGCCTTGGGGTAACTTTACCATTTATTCTTGGCACTGCATTTGCAGTGAAAATAATGCATTTTGAATTAAAGCAATCATTTGTAATTGGAGCAATATTCACTGCAACCAGTGTAGGAGTTACAGTAAGGGCGCTAATGGATTTAAAGCAGCTCCGATCAGAAGCAGGTACAACAATAATTACAGCAGCAGTTATTGACGATATTATAGGAATACTTGTTCTAACATTTGTTCTTGGAACACAAACAATTTCAGGCTTAATAGTAGGCTTCCTTTTCTTCGTGTTTATTATATTTATTCTTGCTGCTGGTCCTGTCCAGGAATATATGAAATTTGCTCATGAAAAAATGCATTCTCCATATGCACTCGTTGCAATGGCGATTGGTTTTGGACTCCTTATAGCAGTACTTGCAAGAGAGGTTGGTCTTGCACCTATTACAGGTGCATATTTTGCAGGATTACTCATAGGAATGACTCCTGAGAAAAAAGTTCTTGATACACCGTTAAATTATATTGCAAGGTCAATTTTTGTTCCTATGTTTTTTGTAAAAGTGGGAACTCTTTTTGATTTTAGAATGCTTACAAAGGTAGACGTTAAATTTTTCTGGCTTATTCCTCTTGCATTTTTTGGTAAATTTCTTGGATGCGGAACAGGTTCACTACTCAGTGGATTAAAACTAAAAGATGCTGTACGTGTAGGTGTTGGTATGATGCCAGAAATGGAGGTAGCCCTTGTTATCGTTACATTTGCTTATGGGCAAAACATATTTCCTCAAATTGTGGGCTCACAACTCGTTTCAGTTACCATTACATACGTAGTTTTATCTGCAATTCTTGTTCCCATTTTACTTCGATCTCTGTTTAAAACACCAGAATCCAGTAGAAAGGTGATGAAGAGTGAGTCTTAAACTCATAACGACTGTAATTTTTACATTAACATACCTATTACTCATTTTAAAACCAAAAATAAGACATATCATTTCAATAACTGCGGCTATCTTTTTTATTGCAATTGGCATTGTTCCGATAAAATCTACTATTTTCGTTATAAATTGGAACGTTCTGGGAATTCTGTTTGGAACAATGGGTGTAGTGACCCTCCTTATTGACTCAAGAATTCCTGCATACTTAGGAGATAAAATCATTGATAAAATGCCCAACGTAAAAATGGCAATATTTGCACTTGCTGTGTTCACAGGGATAATTTCTGCATTTGCTGAAAATGTTTCTACACTTCTTCTTGTTGCTCCTGTAGCATTTTCCATTTGTGAAAGGATAGATATATCCCCGGTTCCAGTAATAATTGCAATAGCTGTATCTTCAAATTTGCAAGGTGCCGCAACACTTGTAGGAGATCCTACATCAATGCTTCTTGCAGGATATGCTCATATGAACTTTCTCGATTTTTTCTGGTACGACCATCATTTGAGTATAGCTGTTCCAACTGAAATAGGAGCAATTGCTGCAGCACTTATTTTGCTTTACATTTTCAGAAAAGATACACAGCCAATACATTTAAAGGAAAGAACAATTGTAAAAGATTGGTTTCCTGGTATACTTGCCATTTTAATGATTATCGCACTCGTTTTTGCTTCATTCCTTCCATTTAAAAATATTAACGGAGTTATTTGTGTCTCATTTCTTGCTATTGGAGTAATTTACGAATTTTTCAAAAAGCGGTTTCATATGTTAAAAAGTATAGTACAAGAAACAGATTGGGAAACAATTTTGCTTTTAGTAGGGTTATTTATTATTGTTAATGCACTAATCAATGTAGGCATCATAAATGATATTGCCAGGTTTATTGCATCGCTTTCAAAAGGAAGCATATTTTTAGGCTATACGCTTATTGTCTGGGGATCAGTTGTATTCTCTGCATTCATTGATAATGTTCCTTATGTTGCTACAATGTTACCTGTTGCAGGAGGACTTGCAGCACTGTTAAATGCACCTACAGAACTGTTTCTATTTGGACTTCTTATTGGAGCAACACTTGGAGGTAATTTAACTCCTATAGGTGCATCTACGAACATTGCAGCAACAGGACTACTAAGAAAAAAGGGATACAAAGTAAGTTTTGGAGAATTTGCAAAGATAGGTGTCCCCTTTACTCTTGCAGCAGTGAGTGCGGGTTTTATTAGTTTGTACCTGATAATGAAGCCGTTTATAAAATAAACTTGACTCTATCCAAAATTCCTCTATCATTGAAACATGAAAAATAAAAACCTTGCTTTAAAAATCTTTTTATTTTCCGCATTATTTTATCTATCAGTTGTTGATGTTGTTTACATTGCAACTTATTTTAACGACAAAAAGGCAATTCATATGCTTAAAACAAAACTGCAAGCACTTCAAACACAAAACAGACAACTTGACGAAGATATAGAGAACTCATCAAATCCAGAATTCATAGAGAAGTTTGCACGCGAGAATCTAATGCTCGCCAAAGAAGGTGAAACTGTAATCTACTTTAAAGAAAAAGAGAAAAATCCATTATCCAAACATTCAGAAAAAAAATCTAACTTTTTCAAAAAAATGCTCTATAAAGTATTGCATCTTTTTCAAAATTAAATAATATTATAGTGGCGTATGGGTAAAGAAGAGAAACTTGGAACTGTGATAAGAATAATGCCTTATGGTGCGTTTGTAAAACTGGAAGAAGGCGGAGTGGGGCTAATCCACATTTCACAGTTTGACGATAAGTTCGTGGAAGATGCCCATGCGTTTATAAAAGTAGGCGAGAAGGTACTCGTAAGAGTGCTTGGTAAAGGCAAAAAAGGGAAGTTAAACCTTACATTCGTTAGAACGGTAAGCGAAGAAGAAATTAAAAAAGAGAAAAAAGACGAATTTGAACTAAAAATAAAGAAATTTTTAAAAGATTCGCAGGATTCCCTTACCGCCTACAAGAGACGTTTGAAAAGAAAGATGAAGAAACTTTAAGGCGGCGTAGCCCAGAGGTCAGAGCATCCGGCTCATACCCGGAGTGTCGAAGGTTCGAATCCTTCCGCCGCCACCATT
>CAYXJW010000009.1:0-3525 GCA_964465465.1 uncultured Caldisericales bacterium | reverse complement strand
ATAGTCAAAGATTTCAAAACTTTTCCCCTGCATTGTTAAAAAATCTTTATAATTTTTTCCATTAATTTTCATGCCGTCAGTAAAAAGCATAAGGTTTATTTCAAGTCCGTGAAACAAAAACATCTCTTTGTTCGCCTGGATTTTATGTAGGAGTTCAAATTCGTTCTTTTCTTTGTAAAATGTAAATTTTTTTGATACATTTACTTCTTCCCAATCTGCTCCGTGCCAGACGTGTCCATTTCGCACAAGTTCTGCAGCAATGTGATCTTCTGTTTGTGTTATTTTTGTGTTAAATTTTTCTGTTATAAAATCACCCTGCTCTCCAAACTGCATTCTGTAAACGCTTTCTGGTGTAGTGTCTTCTCTGAAAAAATGGTCAAGAAAACTTTTTCTTACGTACCAATCGTAGATGAGATATGAATCAAGATCCTTTTCCTTTGCAGCATGAATTTCATGAATTGTTTTAACTTCTCTATTCTTCCGTTCCATCTCTACATTTTTAATTTCTTTATGATAAGGCTCTTCCCTCCGTGTGAGTACATTGAGAAGATTTAAATTTTTTCTTTTAAAATCGAGTTGGTACATTGCCCCACCTTTATTTGTAAAATAAGCGTTTATAAATGGTGTTTCCACTATAATTTCGTTTTCTCCATCTTTATTAATATCAATTTCGCTGGCAGAGAAGATATTAGGTTGAATCTTCTTTTCTGCTTTTATTGCATTTTCATAAACACTGATCCTTAAATGTGGAAGATACAGCCCTCCGAACACGCCGTGCCAATAGGCATCGTTTGCTTCAGCCATTAGTAATTCCTCTGGCGGGTTTTCGGTTTTTCCACTTAAGTAAAGGCATTTCTTGTTCATATTGTTTGATTCTTCGTATTTGGTGAGGAAGTTTCTAAAGTTTCCATTAGACCATTCAAGCATTTCTTCATAGGAACCGGCATTGATGTATAACCTTCCTTTTGGTGCATACTGTTCTGTGAATTCTTCTGGAAGTATCATTTGCACAGCATCTCTATTTTCGTTTAGAAGTTTCAAAAATTCTTTTATCCAGCCATCTTGATATACGTATTTATAAGTTCCGGGCCAGACTCCAAATTTTTCTCCGTCATCACCGAGAAGCAGCATTGAATTTGCATTATTATGATCCACTGATTTCAAGAATGAAAAAATCTTTTCGGGTTTTTCAAATGGTATGAGGTATCTCAATTTTTTACTGATCGGAAATACTTTTAATGGAAAGCCTTCGTCTTCTGTTATAAAATATCCATTTAACTCTTTCTCATCTTTTCCACTACGAATAAAGTGAGTGTCATCTAAGAAAGTGTATTGAAATCCATTTTTTGCAAGTGTTTTTGCGAGATGTTGTTCCCAGACTCTTTCTGCAAGCCAGAACCCTTTTGGTGAAACTTTAAATGTTTTTTCTATGTAATCTCGCATAATTTTGATTTGTGTGTTTCTATCTCTTTCTGAAAGCAAGATGAGTACTGGTTCAAACATTGCACCGCCTATTATTTCGCACCTTTTTTTCTGCGCAAGGTGTTTTATTATTTCTATAAATTCTGGATGTTCTTTTTCAATATACTTTAAGAGATAACCTGAAAAGTGGATTGCGAACCGAAAGTTGTTGTTGTCTAAGACCGCATCTATAAACGGTTTATATGCGTGTTTGAATGCATTTTCAAGAATATAGTCGAAGTTTCCAGCAGGTTGGTGATTGTGTAAAACAAATATTAGTTTCATTTTGCCTCCTTTATGGGATAGAATAAATATCCTGGTACTATCTCACCTGCAAGTTCGTATGCTTTTATAATATGCGTTCTAAATAGATAATCGAACGAAAAATCTACTTCGTTTTTGTGAAAATCGCTGTACCACCAGAACCAATCGCTACCTTCTGCAATGTATATTTCTTTCATTGCATTGCTGTTGCCTGAGAGTTTTTCTCTTGCGTTGGTGAGATATTCCCATGCATTGTTGCTTTCCCTGTGTCCTATCCATGTATCAAAGTATCCGTTAATCCAGGAACCGGGAACTATATTGCTGATTGTCCCTCTGGGCTCTACCTCGCTACCTTTTAAACCTATTTTCTCAAGAATTTTGAACCACTCACTTAAGAAATCTATACCTCCGTTTTCGTAGTACTCCCATGGATTTTCTCCATCTAAAATTACCACTTCTATTTTTTCTGATGTTTCCACATAAGTTGAAAAGTCTTTTACGGCATCCCGCGGATTCATTTTATTGTAAACAAAGGCGATTTTGTCAGATAGAGCATGATTTCTGAAAAGAATTTTTAATTTTTCTTTCGAACAGATAAGACTTTTTGACACATTGCTTTTTGATTTTTTTAAAACAGTTTCATCTGTACCTATCCATTCTATACCACTTTTCTCTATTAATTCTACTGCTTCGTTTGAAACACTACCTTCTGAGGGCCACATTCCATTTGGTTTTTTCCCGAATACTTTTTCAAAAATTGCGATACTTTCCTGAATTTGAAGCGTGGCATCTTCTGGATGTGTAAATCTTGACATTGGAAGTAAAGAGTCTGGCTTACTTTCTTTTGCAGCGTTCGTGTCAATTAGAAGTGGTAAAATGGGGTGATACATTGGTGTTATGGTGAGTTCTATTCTGTTTTCTATGTAAAGTTTTTTGTACTGTGGAAGCACACTTTTTATTGTCTCTTTTTCTATTTTTTTAAGATCCTCTTTATCTTTTTCTGTAAAGTGTCGTTTCTTACCTGCAAGTTGCCATGCGTTGCTATTCAATTTAGAAAATGATGAAAGAGTAAAGAGAAATTGTGCATCTCTAAGATCATCTTTAGTAAATTTTTCCCTGCGAGATTTCTTTTCTATTAACTCTAAAAATCCCTCATGAGAGAAACCGTTAACATTAACAAGAAATTTATTTATGATAAAATTTGCTTCGCTTTCGGTGAGGCTTCCTGCATCTTTGCTTTCAATGTAGTCATAGTAGTCCTTTTCCCCGTTAGCATATCTTAATATTTGTTTAATTAATATGCCAGAGAAGTTTATGTTTATCTTTGCAGGGTATTTTTCTAATAAGTTTACCACTGTGTAGTACCCTTTTAGAAGATGCCTTCTTACCCAGGGAAGATACTGAATCCCTGATTTTGGATCAAAGTATTCAGGTTGATGCATATGCAGCCAAACAACCACTTTGTTTTTCATTTTAACTCCTTCAAATTTGAATTTTTTTAAAACTTGACTATATTTTATATAAAAGTATAATTTCATAAAAATATACATAAATCGGGCAAAGGAGAGTGAGATGGCTGACGTAATATTAAAGGATGTTACTAAAAAATTTGGAAATGTAATTGCCGTAAATAAAGCAAATCTTCATGTAAATGATGGAGAGTTCCTTGTTTTGTTAGGTCCGTCTGGATGTGGGAAAACAACAACTCTGAGATTAATTGCAGGTCTTGAGGAACCTACGAGTGGAGAAATATACATCGGTGATAAACTTGTTAATGATGTTCCACCAAAAGATAGGAAC
>CAYXJW010000008.1:0-24331 GCA_964465465.1 uncultured Caldisericales bacterium | reverse complement strand
TGGTGGAATACCGGTTATCCGTAATGAAAAAGGTGAACTTGAAGGAATTGACGCAGTTATAGATAAGGATAATGCTTCAAGTCTTCTTGCTATAAATATTAAGGCAGATATTTTTATCATCTCAACTGCAGTTGAAAAGGTCTATTTAAATTTCAATAAGCCAAATCAGAAGGCTCTTGATAAAATTACTGTGGCAGAGGCAAAGAAGTATATTGAAGAAGGGCATTTTGCAAAGGGAAGCATGCTTCCCAAAATTCAGGCAGTGATTCGTTTCCTTGAAGCAGGGGGAAAGGAAGCTATAATTACAAATCCTGAATCTCTTGAAAAGGCGCTTAAAGGTGAGACTGGAACACATATTTATCCATAGTCAGATTTTGTTTGTTCTTGCATAAGTATAGATAAAAAGAGCTCTCGCTCTGGTGGGAGCTCTTTACATTTAAGATTTTACGGTTATAATTTATCAATGGGGAGGTGGTAAAAAGCAAAAAAGTATGAAAAGAGTAGAAGTAGAAAAATCCAAAATGAAGGAGGAGGTATGAAATGAGAAAGTATAAAGTTTTAGCAGTTTTATTGGTTCTTTTCTTGGTGGCCACAGTATTTGTAGGTTGTGCTCCGAAATCTCAGAACAACAATCAAGGAGGGAGTGCACAAAAACCGAAGGAAAAAATTAAAGTTGCTATGCTTCTTGTAGGTCCAAAGAATGATGGTGGTTGGTCTCAGGCCCATTATGAGGGTTTAATGTATCTTAAAAATCATGATCCAAATGTTGAGGTAGCATATTCTGAAAACGTTCCAGAGGGTGCACCTGCGGAGAAAGTTTTGAGGGATTACTGTAATCAGGGGTATAAAGTAATTTTTGGAACTAGTTTTGGGTTTATGGATCCGATGTACAACGTGGCAAAAGATTATCCGGATGTAATTTTTGAACATTGTTCTGGTTATAAAACAAGAAAAAATATGGGTACCTATTTTGGTAGGATGTATCAACCTGATTACCTTGCGGGTCTTGTTGCCGGAATGATGACAAAAACTAACTACATTGGGTTTGTTGCTCCGTTCTCCATTCCAGAAGTTGTAAGAGAAATTGATGCTTTTACTATCGGAGTTAGAGAAGTTAATCCAAAGGCAGAGGTTCACGTTGTCTGGCTCAATACATGGTTTGATCCTACAAAAGAAGGAAATGCAGCAAAAACATTTATTGCAAATGGTGCAGACATTATAGCAAGTGGAATGGACTCTCCAGCACCTCTTGAAGAAGCACAAAAAGCAGGTATTTATGCAATTGGTTACGATAGAGATATGGCAAGTTTTGCTCCCAAAGCGGTCCTTACCTCAAGGATCTGGCATTGGGGTATCTTCTATACTAAATGCCTCAAAGAAGTTGAAGATGGAACATGGAAGCCCACTCAGTATTGGGGTGGAATGAAAGACGGAATTGTTAGCCTTGCACCGTTTGGTCCAATGGTTCCTCAGAAAGTGAAAGATTATGTGCTTAAGAGAGAGCAGGAGATTAAAGACGGAACATTTAAAGTTTTTGCAGGTCCAATTTATGATCAAGACGGAAAATTGAGAGTACCAAAAGGACAGGAACTTTCCGATGCTGATAAATTACAACTCCAATGGTTTGTTAAAGGTGTTGTAGGCACGATTCCGAAAAGCGGTTCTTAATCTGACGTTGAAACGAAAAAGAGCCCTGAGCACTTTATTGCTCAGGGCATTTTAGTAAGCGGAGGATAAAATGGGAGAAGAAATAATACTACAAACAAAAAATATTACTAAAAGGTTTCCGGGTGTTCTTGCAAATGACCATATAAACTTTGATCTTAGAAAAGGGGAGATTCATACACTGTTAGGCGAAAATGGTGCTGGAAAATCGACACTAATGAATATTTTGGATGGAATCTACCATCCAAATGAAGGAGAGATATATATAAATGGAAAACTTGCTAATATAAGATCCCCTTTTGATTCAATGAAATATGGAATTGGAATGATCCATCAACATTTTATGCTTGTTGATACATTAACGGTTTTAGAAAATGTAATTTTAGGATTAAAAGATCAAAAATTTTTTATTAACAAACAGGAAATTGCTTCTAAAATTCTTGAAATTTCAGATAAATATAAGTTTGATTTAAAGCCTTTTTCTAAAATTTGGCAACTTTCGGTAGGAGAACAACAGAGAGTTGAAATAGTCAAAATGCTTTTCAGAGGAGCAAATATTCTTATTCTTGATGAGCCAACAGCGGTGCTTACTCCACAGGAATCAGAAGCATTATTTGAGATATTAAAGCAGATGAAAAAAGAAGGAAAATCAATAATTTTTATTAGCCATAAACTAAATGAAGTTATGGAAATTTCTGACAGAATAACAGTTTTGAGAAAAGGTAAGGTAGTTGGAACTGTAAGAAAAGACGAAACTTCTCCCACCGAACTTGCAAAAATGATGGTAGGAAGGGAGGTTTTGTTTAGGCTAGAAAGAAAGCCTTACAAAAAAGGGAAAGAAATATTGCGAGTTGAGAATTTAGAAACATTCAATGATAGAGGGATTAAGATTTTAAATAAAGTGAGTTTTTCTATTCATTCAGGGGAGATATTTGGAATAGCAGGAGTTGCGGGAAATGGGCAAAAGGAACTTGCGCAAGTTATAACTGGATTGCGTCCAGCAACTGGTGGTAAGGTATATTTATCGGGAAACGATATTACGAATAAGCATCCATTACATATTGCAAATATGGGAACTAACTATATACCTCCTGATAGATTAAAAGTTGGGCTTGTTCCTAACCTTTCTTCTATTGAAAATGCGATTCTTCGTCGATATAGGAAACCTCCCATAGGTTCTCATGGGCTAATTAATTACAAAAACGCAAAAAAATATGCTGAAGATTTAATAGAAAGATTTAATATCATGGTCCCGAGAATTGATGCCCCGGTAAAACTTTTATCTGGTGGAAATATGCAAAAATTGCTTCTTGCCAGGGAAATTTCTGAAGATCCTGTTTTACTTATTGCTGTTCATCCAACGAGGGGTTTAGATGTCGGTGCGACGGAGTTCATAAGAAAAAAATTACTCGAAGTTCGAGATCAAGGTATGGCGGTGCTTCTCATTTCTGAAGATCTTGATGAAATTTTAATGATATCTGATAGGATAGGAGTAATGTTTGAGGGAAGAATAACAGGAATTGTTGATGCTCAGAATGCTGATGTCCGTAAAATTGGGCTACTTATGGCTGGTTCTACAGAAGAAGCAAATGTTATGTGAGGTGAAACATGATTAGATTTGAAAAACGTGAAAGTACTCCTGCAAGTTTAAAAATTATTATTCCGATTGTTTCCGTAGCTATTGGCATATTAATTGGTGCCATAGCGATAATGTTTAAGGGTATTAATCCTCTTCGTGTTTATAACGCTCTTATAATGGGTGCTTTTAGTAGTAGATATACGTTTTCAGAAACTTTAGTTGCAGCAACTCCGCTTATTCTTATATCTGCTGGTCTAATTGTTGTATTTAAAATGAATTTCTGGAATATTGGAGCCTATGGACAATATATTATGGGTGCAATCTTTAGTTCATATTTTGCTATTTTCTGGTCTCCTAATATTCCAAAACCAATAATGCTTACTGTAATGGTTATTGCTGGCATGATTGGTGGTGCATTGTGGGCGTTAATTCCTGCTTTTTTTAAGGCATTTTGGGAAGTAAATGAGGTTATATCTACATTACTGATGAACTATATTGCTTTATTTATATTAAAATACTTTATGTATGGAACCTGGAGAGATCCTTTAAGTCATGGTTTTCCTCTTTCAAAGCCTTTTCCTGACAATGCACAACTTCCGCGCATTATGTACCATACAAGGGTAAACCTTGGACTTGTGTTTGGGATCATTGCCGTGATTATTGTATGGTTTATTTTAAAGAAAACGAAATTTGGTTATGAAATTACCGTTATAGGTGAAAACCCTAGGGCTGCACGGTATGCTGGAATGAATGTTACAAAAAATATTCTTATAGCAATGGCAATAAGTGGAGCACTTGCAGGGCTTGCTGGCATGGTTCAGGTTTCAGGAATTATCCATTTATTGCAAATAAAAATAAACCCTGATTACGGATATACTGCAATTATTGTAGCATGGCTTGCTTATCTTGATCCAATTGTAGCTGTGTTTGTCTCTCTTTTTCTTGGCGGTCTTGCATCTGGTGCTTATCAAATTCAGATTACAATGCAAGTTCCTTTTGGTATTGTAAATGTTATTGAAAGTGCTATTTTATTTGCGCTTATAGGTAGTGAAATTTTTATGAAATATAAAGTTAAATTTGAATTCGGTAAGAGAAAAGAAATAAATAAGCAGGAGGAAACGTTATGACTGCTACTGTTTCTCATCATATAATTATTGTGGCTTTACTGTCCGCTGCGGTCCAATCGGGTACGATTTTGCTTTTTCCAACTATTGGTGAAATATTTGCGGAGCGTTCAGGAATACTTAACCTTGGTGTTGAAGGTATGATGATTATGGGAGCATTCTTTGGTTTTGTTGTTGCTTATGAAACTAAAAATCCATATCTTGGATTTTTAGCAGGAATGCTTGCTGGTGGATTAACTGCTTTAATTCATGCACTTATCTCTGTAACCTTAAGAGGGAATCAGGTTGTAAGTGGTTTAGCACTTACAATTTTTGGTTTGGGGTTTACAAATTTTTATGGGCAAAAATGGATTAATTTAAAACTTACAGTAACTCCTTCCCAAATTTCTATTCCGCTTCTTTCAAAGATTCCTTATATAGGTCCTATTTTCTTTAAACAAGATGCTCTTGTTTATACATCCTATGTATTTGCTATTGTGATGTGGTTTATTCTTTATAAAACAAAAGTTGGAGTTCATTTAAGAGCAGTGGGGCAGAATGCTCGTGCTTCAGATGCAATGGGTGTGAATGTTTATGCCACAAGATATTGGTGGACCTTCTTTGGAGGATTGCTTGCTGGCGCTGGTGGTGCATATCTTACGATCGCCTATGCACCCTTTTGGCTCGATGGGATGACTGCGGGGAGAGGTTGGATTGCTTTGGCACTTGTTATCTTTGCTATGTGGGATCCTTTAAATGCAATGATTGGTGCATACCTTTTTGGTGGAATAGATGCCCTTCAACTTCAACTCCAAGCGATTGGAGTGACAATTCCTTCTTCTCTTTTAAATATGCTTCCATATTTACTTACTTTAATTGTTATAGTAGTTGCTACTCTTATTGTACGTGTCAGGCATATTTCAGCACCCAAAGAACTTGGTATTCCTTACAACAGAGAGGAGAAATAGATATGGGAAATGTAAAAAAATTAAAGTGTCTGCTGTGTGGAGCAGAATATAATCCTGATGAGGTAAAATACACCTGTCCAAAATGTGGTAATGACGGAATTCTTGAAGTAATATATGATTATGAAGCGATCTCTAAAGAATTTAGCAAGGATAAACTTAAAAACAACAATAATTACACAATGTGGCGGTATTTACCTTTACTCCCGATAGATAATCCTGATGTGATAGGGCCTTTAAAGGTAGGATGGACGCCTCTTTATACTGCTGAGAGAATAAGAAAAGATTTAAATATGCCTTATCTTTGGATAAAAGATGATGGCAGAAATCCTACTGCTTCTCTGAAAGATAGGGCTTCGGCAATTGCTGTCGCGAAGGCAAGAGAGCTCGGGGAAAAAGCAATTACTTGTGCATCTACTGGTAATGCTGCATCATCGCTTGCTGGAGCAGCGGCCTCTGTAGGTATGAAAACATACATATTTGTTCCTAAAACGGCGCCAAAGGCTAAAATTGCTCAACTTCTTGTTTTTGGTGCAACTGTTTTTGCAGTTAATGGTACATACGACGAGGCTTTTGATCTCTCTATAAAAGCAACTGAATTGTTTGGTTGGTACAATAGGAATACGGCATTCAATCCTTATATGGTGGAAGGAAAGAAAACCGTTGCTCTTGAAATAATAGAACAAATGAATTTTGAGGTTCCTGATTATGTATTCGTATCTGTTGGAGATGGATGTATAATTTCTGGAGTTGCAAAAGGCTATAAGGATATGTTGTCTCTTGGTTTAATTAGTAAAATGCCTAAACTTGTTGCTGTACAGGCTGAGGGCTGTAAACCTATCGTTGACGCAGTTAACGGTGATGGAAATGTTAAATTCGTGGAGCCTAAAACAATTGCAGATAGCATTGCAGTTGGTATTCCGAGAAATAGAGTTATGGCTGTTAGAGATGTAAAGGAATCTGGTGGTTTTGGTATCTCAGTAACGGATGACGAGATAATCTCTGCAATAAAATATCTTGGTTCTACGCAGGGCATCTTTGCAGAGCCTGCAGGAGCAACAGGTTTTGCCGGAATGTTAAAGGCACTGAAAGAAGGCGAGATATCTCACAACGATAAAGTTGTTGTTATTGTTACGGGTAATGGTCTAAAAGATGTTGATAGCGCAATTCGTGCCGGAGGAAAACCTATTATTATAGATCCTGCAATAGAGTCTGTTAAAAAAGCGTTGTAGAGTGATTTAATTAAGTTTCTCTTTGAAAACAGGAGCCTGGTTAGTCTATTATGGAATTAGGCTCCTTTGGTTTTTTGAAAAGGAGGAAAGGTGGTGAAGTTGATTCCAACAAATATTTATTTAATTGTATCTTTGATGCTTTTGTTGGGATTTATTTTCGGTAGAGTACTTAAAAGGATCGGGCTTACAGAGGTACTTGCTTATATAATTGCAGGAATAGTACTTGGTCCTGTTTTGGGATTTAAAGTTTCTTCCCGTTTTGATAGCGTAGTTACAGCAATAACTCTGTCTTTTGTTGCTTATATGGTTGGTTTGAGTTTTTCGTTTAAGTTTCTTAAAAAAATGGGACAAAAGATAGTAACCATTTTAATAATAGAAGTTGTGGTAACTTCTCTTGTTGTTTGGTTATTTGTTTTTATTTTTACTAAGAATTTACCACTTGCTATTATTCTTGGTTCACTTGCACCTGCTACTGCGCCTGCGGGTACTGTTGCGGTAATTAGAGATTTGAAGGCAAAAGGAAGCCTTACAGATGTTTCTATTGCAATTGTGGGTCTTGACGATGCAGCAGGTATTATTATTTATTCATTCGGTATTGTCCTTACAAAATCACTTCTTGGCGGAAGCGTTAATATAAGTAGTTTTATTTTAAAGCCACTATGGGAAATTTTTGGTGCTGTTATTTTAGGTGTAATCGTAGGTCTTTTAGTCTCATTCTTTACAAACAAAACGAAGTTATCCACAGATAATGTTTTTATTATATCTATAGGAACTGTAATATTTTCTTGGGGAATTGCACAGGTAATTGGGGTCTCAACTATTTTAACTTGTATGGTCTTTGGAACTGTTATGGTGAATTTTAACATGTCAGTTAGTAACCAATCGAATAGACTTATTGATAGTATAATGAGTCCCATTTTTATACTGTTTTTTGCAGCAATAGGCACAGAGATAGATTTTTCAAGATTTTTAGGTATGCTTGGTTTAGTTTTGGTTTATTGTTTAGGGAGAAGTCTAGGGAAGGTTATTGGTTGCGGACTTGGTGGCATCTTATCACACTCAGAATCTAAGATTATTAAGTACCTTGGAGTCGCTCTTTTGAATCAGGCGGGTGTTGCAATTGGTCTTGCATTTCTTGCAGCTCAAGAGTTATCAGTATATCAATTAGGTGGAGTTATAACGACTTTAATGGCAACTACAACTGCTGCTTTTCAGCTTCTTTCACCGCTTGGGACGCAATTTGCTCTTAGAAAATCAGGAGAAAGCACAATATAATACAGTTATTCGCCTTTTAATAGGTAGTATTATCTTCTATTCTTAAAGTAAAGGGGAAATTTCTATTAGCAAACTTTTGTTTAATCATTTGGTGAAAGTGCGACAATTTGTTCTTTGTTTATGAGGATAAATTCCCTTTCTTCTAATTTAGTTCCTCCATAAATTAGAGTAATTTCAGCATTAGTAACTGCAATGAAGCCTTGATTCTTCATAAATTTGTTTATAGCATCTGAAAATCTCATATTAGATGGAACTGTTACCTCACCTCGGATAATAAAAGAATCTGTCAATATTAATGTACTAATCTTTCGA
The DNA here is from genome assembly GCA_964465465.1 of uncultured Caldisericales bacterium. GTDB lineage: Bacteria > Caldisericota > Caldisericia > Caldisericales > Caldisericaceae > AUK232. The sequence goes on along the minus strand of CAYXJW010000008.1, from coordinate 16,200 downwards.
TTGTTTTCTGTAATAGTCATTTTTTTCTCCCTCCCCTATCAAAGGTATTTAGTCAAATCGGCAGGGTATACCCTGCCGATTTCCTTATTTCTTTTTTGCTTCTTTTTGTTTTCTTCTTACGCTAGGCGGTACATAGTATCTCCGCTTTTTGAGCTCAGAATACAACCCATCTTTAATACACTGTCTTTTAAATCTTCTTAGTAAATCGTCAAGCGATTCATTTTGTCTTTTATGTACTTCTGCCACAATAGCTCTCTGTACCCTTTCTCCGGGGGCCAGAATTCGCCTCCTTTCAATGTTAGTTTCATTAAAAGTGTAACGATTTATTAATCTCTGTCAAGTATTAAGTGTCTTTTATGAATTTGTTGATTTTGCTTATGGTTTGCATAACAATTTATTTATTAGTAATTTACACGATTTTTGATGTTATTTACGGAAAATAATGTTTATTGCTCTTTTGTTCGTAGCTATTTATTATTCCGGTAATGTAATTTTGCTTGTTGACTAATGATTAGTCAGATAGAAAAGTTATTTAAAAAGTTTTCAAAAAGTATTGACACAGAAAATTTTTCTATTATACTCTTTACCAATAAGTAGATACAGATATTCGCCACCGAATACCTGATACCTACCTCCTTTCTTATTCATGCCAGGGAAGGTGCCCCCATCGCCTTCCCTTCTATTTTTTAAAAAAATTATTATAATAAATCAGTAGATTTAGTTTATGGAGGTAGCGATGAGATCTAAAATACTAATTGTCTTTGTTGTTTTAGTTTTGATTTACTTATCAGGATGTGGATTGACAAATCAAAATACTGCCAATGTGTACAATCGGAAAGTCAGCATATCTGGTAACCCACTATCGGTTCTTGCTGAGTCTATTGAGAACCTAAGGCAATCTACCAATTTTGAAGCAAGAAAAACTTTTGTTGTAAAAATTAACAGTAAGCAGACAAGTATGGAAGTATGGGATTTTATTACTAATTCTAGTAATCTTTTTTCGATATCTGAGGCAAGAGTAGAAAATAATGAACAAAAAATTGTATTCAAACGTATTCATTTAAAAAATGTTCAATATGAAACTAATTCTAATTTTTCTGGTTGGAAAACAGTGTATAAAAGTCAAAAAAGTTTTTATTTTACTTATGATTATTATATTTTAAATAGGAATCTTGTCCTTGGACTCTTAAATGACTTTTATTCAGTAAAAACCAAGAAATTTAGTGATCTTGTAAAGAATTTGAAAAAAACAGGATACAAAAAGATAGGTAATTTAAATACGATAGAGTATATGTATAACTATAAATTTTTTGATAATAAAAGAATTGTTTCACATTCAGGTAAGATTTATATAGCAAAAATAAATGGAAAGGTTTATCCTGTTTCAATTTATGATGATAAAGTAGTCAAGTTTAAAAGTAATGGAACTGTGGTAGAGAATATAACTCAGATTGAGATTATGAATATAGGTAATGCTAAACCAATTGCGTTAACTCAATAGAAATAAGACTTATAATTCTGCAAATTGCATCGTGTATAATTCATAATATAGTTTTTTGTTGCGCATAAGTTCTGAGTGTGTTCCTTGTTCTACTATCTCACCGTTGTTTATTACATAAATAAGATCTGCATTTTTTATCGTAGAGAGCCTATGTGCTATTACGATTGAGGTTCTTCCCTCCATAAGTTTTTTTAATCCCTTTTCTATAATTTCTTCTGTATTGGTGTCGATTGAGGCTGTTGCTTCGTCAAGCAGAAGGATCCTTGGATTGTAAACAAGAGCACGTGTAAAGGAAATAAGTTGTCTTTCTCCTTGTGAAATATTTTTGCCTTCTGTTGTAAGTTCTGTATCATATCCTCTGGGTAGTTTCATTATAAAATCGTGCACTCCTATTTCTTTTGCTGCTCTTATTATTTCTTTATCTGTGATATCCTTGCGTCCCAAGGTAATGTTATCTCTTACTGTACCTTTAAAGATAAAAACATTCTGTAATACCATTGCCATATGAGAACGGATAAAACTCTTTTTGAATTTTTTAATATCAATATTGTCTATTAAAATTTTACCCCTGTCTGGATCATAAAATCTCAAAATGAGATTTGCAATTGTAGATTTTCCTGCGCCTGTGAATCCCACAATTGCGATCTTTTTTCCATGAGGTGCAGAAAGGTTTATATTTTTTAAAGTCATAATTTTTTTATCGTATGAAAAATACACGTTTTTTATATTGACATCACCCGTTATTTCTTTTTTAATAGGGCTTTCTGGATCTTTAACTGGGTTTTTAATATCGAGAAAATTATCCAGTTTTTTCATCGAGGAAATTGCATTCTGTAGAATGGAAAACTTGTCAGAAAGATCTCTCAAAGGTCTGTATAAACTATTAATATATGCAAGGAAGGCTACTATAGTTCCAACAGTTGCTTTTTTGTTTACCGTGAGTATTCCTCCGAAAATGATGATTAGCACTATTGAGATGTATGAAAGAACATTGATGCTTTGCCTTAAAATTATGGAAGTCATCTGTGCCCTATGAAAAACTTTTCTATAGTCGCTTGCTATTTTCTCAAATTTTTCAATTTGCCTGTTCTCTGCTCTGAACGTTTGAATTAAAACTATACCAGAGAGTGTTTCCTGCATTTCAATATTTAATTTTACAACCAGATCCCTTACTTTTTCATAAAGCCTTTCCATTTTGTCTCCGAGAACTATTGCTGCGATTATAGCAAATGGCATTGGAATTATAACGATTGAAGCGAGTTTTGGATTAATGTAAAAAATAAAACCTATTGCAAACAAAAGCAGGGCAATGTCCCCAAGCAATGCTACAATACCTGAAGAAAGGAGTTGGTTCATGTTTTCAACATCGTTTGTTATTCTTGTTATTATTTTACCGGAAGGTTCCTTTGAAAAAAATCCAACTGATAAATTTTCCATATGCTTGAAAAGATCGTGTCTGAGATCTTTCATTATTTTTTGACCAGCAAGGTTGGTGAAGTAGATCTGTAGAATTTTTGCAAAGAATAGTAGGGCAGATGCTAAAAGAATCAATAAGGAAATATTAATAAGCCCTTTTAAGTTGCCTGTTTTTATGAATTTGTCAATTGCCTGTTTGAAAAAAAATGGAATAATCATTGAACATAGAGTTGCAATAAAAAGAAATATTAGCGAAAGAATAATTAACAATTTATATTTTGTTATGTATGGAATGAATCTTCTTAAATATTTATTCTTTTTCATCTGACCTCATTCCTTCCAGTATTTGTTTTCTGTATAGGTGATAGTAATATCCTTTTTCTTCAAATAATTGCCCCGGAGTTCCGTTTTCTATCACTCTTCCGCGTGAAATTACGGCAACTTTATCTGCAACCGAAAGAGCGCTTATTCTTTGTGAATTAATTACTGCAGTGATTTTGTTTTCTTTCAGGTACTTCTTCAGGTTTTTAATAATTTCTTTTTCTGTATCAGTATCAACGGCAGAGAGCGGATCATCGAATAACATTACAGGTCTTTTCGTAAGAACTGCCCTTGCAATTGCAATACGTTGTCTTTCTCCTCCGGAAAGTGTTATTCCTTTTTCTCCTACAACTGTTTCTAATCCATTGGGTAATGAATCTACAGTTTTTTTGATTGCTGCTATTCTTAAGGCTTCATTTATTTCGTTTAGTGTAGCGTTCTTTTTGCCAAGAGTAAGATTTTCCTTTATGGTGTCGCTAAATAAAAACGGCTCTTGCGGAACGTAAGCGATGTTTCCGCGAAGTGTTTTTAGTGGGATTTTCATAATGTCGTATCCACTGAAGAAAATAGTTCCTTCTGGTGGGTTGTAAACTCTTATAATAAGTTCTATTAATGTTGTTTTACCACTTCCTGTTGGGCCGGTAATACCTAAAAGTTCACCGGGATTGATGTCTAAAGTTATGTTTTTTAATATTGAGTAATTTGCATCTGGATAACGGAATGTGAGATTTTTTATTTTAATTTCTCCTTTTAATTTTCCAACCGTTATCGGCTTAACATCTCTTACCTCTGGTATTGCTGATAGTACTTCATTTATTCTTCCTAATGATGCGCGGGCTCTTTGCAATAGAGATATTGTAAAACCTATAGCCATCATAGGCCATGCAAGGGTTCCTATATATTGACTGAAAGCAACGAGAGTTCCAAGGGAAATTCTATTTTTAATCACAAGACTTCCTCCGTAAAGTATTAAAATAAATAGCGATGCATAAATTAAGAAATCAATAGCAGGCTCAAGAAATCCGTCAAGTTTTACGAGTTTCATATTTTCTCTTAAGTATTTTTCGTTTTCGCTTTCAAAAAGTTTGAGGTAAAAATTTTCCCTTGTGAATGCTTTTATAACTCGTATGCCGCTAATTGCTTCTCGAACTCTAACGGTCATTTCTCCAAAGATTGATTGGACATTTTTGAAATATCTATGTATCTTATGACCGAAGTTAAGGGCAAGTGGTACAAGAAGAACAAGTGGTGCTGCCACAAGCACGGCAAGTTTTGCACTCATAATGAACATCATTACAAAGGTTGTTACTCCAAGTAGAATAATGTCAATACCTCCAAGAAATCCCATTATAAGAAACATTCTTACTGCGCGGGTATCATTTGTAACTCTTGCCATAAGATCGCCTATTTCTTGCTTTTCAAAATAAGATTTAGGCATTCTTACGTATTGTTTAAAAAGCGAAGTTTTTAATTCAAAATCAAGTTTTAGTACAAGTTTTCTTAAAATGTAATTGTATATGTATCTTATTAATATTATACCTGCTGCTACTGCAAGTATAATTAGGCCGTACTGTATTATAAGTTTTGTGTTGTTTTTCGTTATGGCATCAACTGCTTTTTTTGTGAATAAGGGAATCACTACTTGTGAGAGATCCACAAGTATTAGCATACCAATGATCGGAATATACCATTTTATTTCTCTTTTAAAGAATTTATATATTATTTTCATCAGATTTACTCGCTATTTCAAGTCTAACATAGCCTTTAAAGAAAAAAACTTCTTCAAATTTTGAGAACCCTGCTTTTTTAAGCATTTGTTTGAGGTCTCTCTTTATAAAATCTTCTGCCAATGGACACTCCGCTTTGCGAATTAGCAACTTTACAATGAATGGAGATTTATCTATATTTCTTTCAGCGTAATCTAAAATAATAAATTTACCGCCCGGTTTTAGAGCATTGAAAGCATTTTTTATGATTTTCTCACGTTTTGGTTGTTCAAAACCATGCAGTACAAATGAAATAAAAACCTTTTCAAATTTATTGTTAAAAGGAAGGGTTTCTTCAATTTTTCCTTTTAGAAAAATTGCTGTTTTTATGCTTTTACATCTTTCTTTTGCTCGTTTTAGCATTGTATCTGAAAGGTCTATACCAATGTACTTCTTTATGTTTGCTTTTTTATTGATAAGGCAGGCAAAATGTCCGCTGCCTGATCCTAAATCAAGTACGCTATCGTTGTTCTCAAAAGGGGCTTTTTCTATCACTCTTTTAGTGAATGGAATATACGCTCCGAATGATAATATATTAAGGATCGTTTCGTAATGCTTTGCAAAAAACGGACTAAGTTCAACTTTACTTCTTATATCGCTTTGCAATTTAATGAATCTACCTCCCATCTGTTATGTTTATATACAAACGTACTTATTCCGCAATTTTCAAAGTGAAGTTTGTATGCGTTAAAAATAGACATATTAAGAACATATGCTGCTATCATTCTTATGGGGTTTGTATGAGTAACAATAAGAGTTGTGATACCCGGGTTTAGTTTTTTGAATCCAGATACAACGCGGTGATAGAGAGATTTTATTGACTCACCATTTTTAAATGCAAAAGATTCGGGATCTTCTGTAAATTTTTTCCATTCATCTGGAAATAGCATAGGGATTTTATCGCTCTTTTTTCCACTCCAATTGCCGTAGTTGATCTCGATGAAATTTTTATCATAAATTACTTTGACTTTGTTTTTGTTGGCTATTTCTGCAGAGGTTTGTGCGGCTCTTTTTAACGGGCTTGATATTATTAATTCAATTTTTTTGTTTGAGAAGTAACTTGCAAGTTTTTTTGCTTGCTCTAATCCATCACTATTCAAGGGAATATCATTTGTAGATCCTTGAATTATTTTTTGTTTATTCCAATCTGTTTCTCCATGCCTTATTATATATATCATACACCATAGTATAACGTTTTATGTCTTTTCTTTCAATATTTTTCGGTTGTGCTTTATTCTTTGCAGGTATAGATTTTTACGTATAATTACAAAAGGAGGTGTATATGAAAAAGGTCTTTAAAATAATTGCAGTTGTTTTTATTTTATTTTTTGCAGTTTATGGTATTTACTCTTTTACTAAAGATGTGGTGTCTTATGTATCTTTTCAGCGGCAGTATAACGCCATAACTCGTGTTCAGAACATAAAAAACGGTGCAGTTCGATTTCCAGACATAAAATTTCAATCGCCAGATGGTAAAACGGTTTCTCTCTATGAAGAACTGAAAAAGAAAGACTTTGTAATTCTCTCTTTTGGAAGCATTTATTGTGATAACTGCCATAAGGAATACGAGACTATTCAAAAGGAAAATTTACTTTCAGCCGTTCCAAAAAATGCGGAAATGTTTCTTATTGTTCCCGAAGGCCGTGATTTTGTAAATCAGTTTGAAGAGGATCTTAAAATCCATCTGCCGATTTATACTGTTGATAAATCTGTAATGAAAGAATTAGGCATTAGTAAAATACCTGCATATTTCCTTATAGGAAAAGATGGTAAAGCAAAGGCATACATAGAAGGATTTAAAACTTCCACTTTACAAGATATGTTTGATTATATAAAGAAAAATGGAAGCTAATTCATTAATTTCTAAATCTGCTTTATTGTTTATACCCTTTAGAATTGTTGCTTTATTTTTTATTTTGCTTGCAATTTCTTTTTTTAGTTTTAAAAAGTATTTTGTTTTAAGAAAGAAATATATGCGTTTTTGGAGTACGTTGATTTTCTCGTATCTACTTCCTGTTTCAATTGTTACAGTTTTTATTCTTATTCCTATTGATTTTTTGTGGATCCTGGTAACCGGGTATGAGTTTCCGTTGAACTGGTTTTTATTTTTGAAGAATCCTATATTGATACGTTTTGTGAAAATTGTGTTTGATACATTTTTCGCGCTGCTGCTTACTGATACAGTTATGAAATGCTGCTCTAATTTCAAGATTTTTGCAGTATTCGTCGATAGAAACCTTGCCGAGCAGTTTAGAAAGGAGAACAGAAAAACTGAACTTATAAAGACATTTTTTCTGGTTGGAGTTTTAATAATATTAATAATTTGGAAAGCGAGGTAATATGGAAGAAAAAATAAGGGAGTTAACAAGAAGAAATGATGTTGATTATCTTGAGGTAAGAATTGAAGATGGTGTTGAATCAAACATTGTTATTGAAAGTAAAGATGTAGAAGTTGTGAAGCAAGGAAATTTTATAGGTGGAAATGTTAGAGTTTTAGTTGATGGAGTCTGGGGGTTTGTGTATTTTACAGATCTCGACAAATTACCGGAAAAAATAGATTATGCAATAGATCAAGCAAGATCTATGAAAAATTTTGTCCATTCAAAAACAGGACTTGCCTATGTTAAACCGGTTGAGGCAAAAATCCGTGCGAAAGTGAAAAAGGATCCTTTTAAAGTTTCTTTAAGTGATAAGGTTAAATTATTGAAATATTATACAGAATTAGCACTTTCTTTTGATAAACGAATAGTGAGTGCTACGGCGTACTACAAAGATAAGTTTAAAACTTTACGATTTGCTAATTCGGAAGGAACTTATATAGAGCAGGAAATACTCGACATTGGAGGGTATATTCTACCAAGGGCAAGTAATGGAAAAATTACCGAGAGGACAATGGTTCCCTTTGGCAGTTCTGAGACCTATGAGGTAGTTGAAAACCTTGAATTGGAAATAAGACAGAAGTCTGAACTGGCGGTTGCTCTGCTTGGTGCTGAACAGCCTGTTGGTGGAGAGTATCCTGTAATTATTGATCAGCATCTTGGAGGTGTTTTCATACATGAGGCTTTTGGACATTTAAGTGAGGCTGATTTTATTTTTGAAAATGAGCGTTTAAAGAAAATTATGAAGATCGGGAATAAAATTGGTTCTGATATTTTGAACGTTGTAGATACTGGAGATATTCAAGGGAAAAGAGGAGCTTTACTTTATGATGATGAGGGAGTTAGAACACGTTCAGTAAATCTTATAAAAAACGGGATTTTAAGTGGGCATTTACATACCAGGGAAACTGCATTTAAAATGAATGAGGAACCTACCGGAAATGCAAGGGCAGTTAATTTTAGGTTTGCTCCAATACCAAGAATGAGAACTACGTTTATTCAGGGAGGCAACGGTAAATTTGAAGACTTTATAAAAGATATTAAAAAAGGCATTTATGCAAAGGGTTCGTTTGGTGGCCAAACAAATGGAGAACTGTTCACTTTTGTGTCGGAGGAGTCTTACCTGATAGAAAACGGAGAAATAACTAAATTATTACGTGATGTCTCTCTTTCAGGAAATGTTTTTGAAACGCTAAAAAATATTGTAGGAGTTGCCGATGACTTTACAATCAGGGATACGGGAGGAGGATGCGGTAAAGGTGGTCAGTCGCCCCTTCCTGTTAGTCATGGTGCTCCGCATGTGTATATATCAAAAGTTGTTGTTGGAGGCAAAAAATGAGGGAAAAATTTTTGAAACTTGTTAAAGAGTCTGGAGCAAGTGGCGAACTTTTCATAATAAAGTCTAAACACAGATCCGTTAATTTTGAAAACGATAAGTTTAAAGGTGTGGATGAAGGAGAAACTTCAGGTTTTGCAGTGAGAGTGAAAAAGGGCAATAGAATTGGTTTCTCATATGCTACTGGTGATTCCAATCTCGAGGAGGTTGTAAATTCTGCTCTTGAGGTTCTTCAGTTTTCGAAACCTTATGATTTTGAGTTTTCTGGAAATCAGGAAGTTCCTAAAGTAAGATGCTATGATGATGCGATTATAAACGAAAGTAGAGAAAAGGCAATTGATCTTGGTCATGAACTAATCGATTATATTCATAGTTTTAATAATGATATGAAGGTAAGTTTTTCTCAAACTACTAACTTTATTGAAGAAAGTTTAACAACAACGAATGGATTTAATTCTGTTTTTAAAAAAACTATTAAGACAATTTCTCTTGGCGGTTTTTATACAGAGGAAGGAAACTTTCTTGAAATATATGCAGAACAGTCTCGTTCTTTAAATAGTTTGTTTGATATAGAGACCTTAAAGGAAAAGTTTAAAACTAACATCCTTGCTTCAAGAAGAAATGTTTCTATTAAATCGGGAAACTATCCCGTAATTTTTACTCCTTTTGCAATAGATAGTTTGCTACTACCGTTGCTTGTTGCCTTAAATGGAAAAAATGTAGTTGCAGGATTTTCTTTATTAAAGGGTAAATTAACAAAAAAAATTCTCTCTCCCAATTTTACGATTATTGATAACCCTTTGCTTTCTGGGGGTGCATACTCTTTTCCATTTGATGATGAAGGGATACCTGCTATGAGAAAGGAACTTATTTCTAAAGGACAGTTATTGAATTATTTTGCAAATCTTGATGTTGCATCAAAACTTGGTATAAGAGCTGGTAACGCACAAAGATCTCTTTCTACTCCCCCTGCTCCTTCATCAAGTAATTTAATTGTTCAACCGGGTGATACTCCACTTTCTGATATGCTGTCAACAGGCCGTGCAATTCTTGTTGAGTCGCTTATGGGGGTAAGTATGGGAAATCTTTCTGGCGGGTTTGTTAGCGGCAATGTAGAAATGGGTTTTCTTGTGGAGAATGGAAAAATTATTGGTAGAGTTAAAGATGTAATGATTAATTTGAATGTTTTTGAGAAATTAAAAGATATTGCTATTTCCAAAGAAAATATCTGGATAAGTAAATTCATTGCACCTTATATATATGTTCCCGATGTCTCTTTATCTGCAAAATAAAAAAGTGGGGCAAAAGCCCCACTTTTTTATTTCAGTGTGATTTCCTTGACTTTCTTGGATTCCTTTACTTTTGGTACGATGATTTCTAATACACCGTTTTCAAATTTTGCTTCTGCTTTTTCAGGGTTAACTTCAGCAGGTAATGGTATTACCCTACTGAATTTGCCGTAAACTCGCTCTTCTCTGTAATAAGTTTCGTTTTCTTCTTTCTTTTCTTTTTTGATCTCACCGGATATGGATACACTTTCTGGATCAACTTTTATTTTGATATTATTTTTATCCACACCAGGAAGATCTGCTTTAACAACAATTTCGTTGTCTCTTTCTATAAGGTCAATTGCTGGCATCCATACTATATCTTCAATTGGTGCGATTTCTCCTTTTTTACCTCTTTTTGCGGAAGGTAATGCTCTTCTGCCTCCAGTTCTCCAGAAGTCGCTGAACACGTTGTCAATTTCTTGTTCTAATCTTCTAACTTCTTCAAACGGATCCCAAATCGCCATATTATCACCTCCCTTTTATTTTTAATTTTTCCAATTATATTATAAAAAATTTTCTTTTTTTGTCAAGAGTTTTGCTTAAAATACCTGTATTAATAAGAATTATTTTCCATAAGTCTTTTAAGAAATATGTTATTTTTAATTTTAATAAATTATAATTATTTGTTGTATTGACACATTATTGAATAATCATATAATTATACAAGCATATTTTAGGAGGCAATATGAAGAAAAATTTAGAACTAATAAATGAGAGAGATTACTATGAGTTAGGAAAATTTTTTTCTGTATTCTCGGACCCTACAAGATTACGGATTATAGTATTTCTTCTCAGAGAAGAGGAGCCTTGTTGTGTAACCAAGATTTCTGAGGCACTTTCTTTAAACCAACCCGCAGTATCTCAACAGATGAGAGTTTTAAGAAATTCAGGTTTGGTTAAAACTTTTAGAGATGGAAAATTTATCAGGTACGCAGTTGCAGACGAGCATGTTTTAGAAGTTATTCGAATAGGTCTTTCACATATAAAATCTTTTTCCTACAAGGAGGCGTGAAATGTACGAAGACCTTTTTTCAGAAATTAAAGTTGGCTCACTTACTTTTAAAAACCGTATTATTTTTCCTCCAATCTCAACGAACTTTGCATCTGTTGATGGAGAAGTAACTCCTTATTTTATCTATCATTATGCGCGGAGAGCAAAGGGAGGCGCAGCTGTTATCACTTTGGAAAATATGTGTATTCAATATCCGGATGCGAGGCATGGTGCAACCCAGCCGAGAATTGATGATGATCGCTTTATACCAGGTTTGAGTTTGGTTGCGTATGAAATTCATAAATATGGCTCTCTTGCTTTTATGGAGTTAACACATCCTGGGCTTTTTTCTGAGTTAGAACACTCGGGTGGCAAGATTCCAGTTGCGCCTTCTGATGTTGATTTAAGAAAGGATCACCTTCACCCACATGTGTTAACTGAGGAAGAAATTTATCAAATTGTTGACATTTTCGCAAATGCAGCACTTCGTGCTAAAAAAGCGCATTTTGATGGTGTCGAAATTGAAGCCGCTCATGCGCTCCTTGTAAACCAATTTCTTTCACCGATTTCTAACAAAAGGACCGATAAATTTGGTGGAAGTTTGACAAATAGAGTTCGTTTTGCCTCTCTATTGATTGATCGAATAAAGGAATTATGTGGTAAAAATTTTACTGTAACTGCTCGCCTTGGTGCGATTGATTTTGTAGAGGGAGGCGTTACTATTCAGGAAGGTGTGAAAATTGCCAAAGCCTTTGAGGAAATGGGATATGCTGCTATTCATGCTGATGTTGGATTTGGAAATAAAGAATACAGATTAGAGCCTATGCAGTATAAGGAGGCATGGAGAACCAATTATGCAGAGAACCTTAAAAAAGAAGGAGTAAAAATTCCTGTTGTTGCTGTAGGTATGATAAGAACTCCTTCGATTGCTAATGAAATTGTATCTTCTGGAAAAGCTGATCTTGTTGCACTTGGGAGAACTTTAATTGCGGATCCTGATTGGCCGTTAAAAGCAGAAACTGGTAGAGAAAAAGAAATTAAGCGGTGTATTGGTTGTAGTGAATGTATAAAGGCAAGGCATGATGAGGGTACTGGATTAAGATGCGGAGTGAATCCTAATATAGGAACTCTTGGCGAGTCAGAAATTTTTTCTCCAACATTGAGAAAGAAAAAAGTTCTTATTCTTGGTGCTGGTCCGGCTGGTTTGGAGGCAGCTGTTACTTTAAAACAGAGAGGGCATGATGTCGAAATATGGGAAAGGAATGCCTATATCGGAGGAGCATTATATCTTGCTACTGTGCCTCCAGGAAAAGAGAAGTTAAAATGGCTCATTGATTACTACAAATACATGATTGATCATTTGAACATTAGTTTGAGGTTGGGGCGCGTTGTTACTGAAGAGGAAATCAAATTGTTTAATCCCGATGCAGTTATAGTGGCAACAGGTTCAGATTGCCTTATCCCACCCATAAAAGGTATTAATGGAAAGAATTCTGTTACATTTAAAGATATTCTGACGAATAGAGTTATGATTAGTGGGAAAAAGGTTGTTGTAGGCGGTGGTGGGTTAGTCGGATGTGAAACTGCACTTTACCTTGCCTCACTGAACAATGAAGTGACGATTGCAGAAATGCTTCCAGAAGTTGCACCTGGTACGGAGACTTTGAGCCGCAATTACTTATTAAGGGAATTCAACAAGTATAATATAAAAATACTGACTAATTCACCTGTATCGGAAATCGGTGAAGACTTTGTTCGGATAGGAAATGATAATGTACTACCAGCGGAGTATTTTGTAATAGCATTCGGAGGAAAACCGAATCGTACACTATTTAGTAAGTTAAGAAAACAGTTTGAAACATACATTATAGGTGATGCAGTAAGAGTAAGAAAAATTATTGATGCCGTGCGAGAAGGTAATACGATTGGCAGATCAATATGATATAGTATTATTTATTTAGTTAATACGGAAAGGGCAAGCAGATTGCTTGCCCTATTTTTATTAATTTATTAAACTGTTTAAACCATATTGGAGGTGATATTCTATGAAGGCAAAGTTGGAATGCATACCTTGTATATTTAATCAAGCATTTAGGGCAGGGAGTGCGGCAACTAAAAATAAATCTTTGATCAGAAAGATACTTAATAAGGCAGGCGAAGAAGTTAAGAATCTTGATCTTAATTTAACTCCACCCGAAGCGGCTTTGCCAATTTATCGATTAGTAGCAGAGGTTACAGGAAATGAAAATCCATATAAAGATGTAAAAATAGAACATATAAAACGTGCATTGGAAATTTTCCCATTAATGAAAGAGAGGGTGAACTCCGTTGACGATAAATTAAAAGAAGCCGTAAAGATTGCAATTGTAGGAAATGCAATAGATTTGGGAAGCACTCTTGAAAATATAGATATTAAAAAAGAGTTTGAAAATGTGGAAAACGGAAATTTCTTCATGGATTCTTTTGGCGAATTTTTGAATTTAATTAATAATTCTAATAATATCTTATATCTTTCGGATAATGCAGGAGAAACAGTCTTTGACCGACCTTTAATAGATGAAATTAAAAGATCAGGTAAGAATTTAATATATGCGGTTAAGGAAAAGCCAATAATAAACGATGCAGTCTATGAAGATGCTATTTTGTCAGGTATTGATGTAAATATAATATCAACCGGTTCCGACATTGCTGGTACTGTTCTTTCTTCTTGCTCAAAAGAATTTCTAAGGTATTTTAAAAGTGTGGATTTAATTATAGCGAAGGGCCAGGGTAATTATGAAACACTATCAGATATAAAAGCGCCAATTTTCTTTTTGTTTAAAGTTAAATGCAGACCTATTGCAGATGATACAGGATTTTCTATAAACTCGATGCTTTTATTAAAATCTAAAAATTTTTCGAAGTACGCTGATTTTTAAAAGTTTTTCGAAAAATACTATTGACAATTTGCTATTTTTTTATATTATTCAATAATGGGATATTGTACACATCAAAAAACTGGGAATTATCTAATAACGTTATTTTTGGGGAGGTGGTTTCTAGGAAGTAAACCTCACGAAAAGTATTTCCAAATTTTATCTTAAAGGAGGTTTTTAAATGAAGAAATTTTTTATTTTCCTGCTTGTTGCTGCTTTTGTTAGTGTGACATTTGCTGGATGTGCACCAAAAGAAAAGGCGCCTGTCACACTTGTGTTTGCGAAATCTGGGGATGCTGTAGAACTTGATCCTGCAGATGTTACTGATGGTGAGTCCATTACAGTGATGGACAATATTTTTGAAGGACTTGTAAAATATAAGCCTGGAACGACTGATATTGAGCCGTGTCTTGCTACAAGTTGGGATACTTCTCCAGATGGACTTGTTTGGACATTTCATTTGAGAAAGGGTGTAAAATTTCAAGATGGCACACCTTTTAATGCTGATGCGGTTGTTTTTTCTTATGAGAGACAGAGGGATAAAAATCATCCGTTCCATAAATACGGTAAATGGGAATATTGGAATTGGTGCTTTAGCGAAATCAAGAAAACAGAAAAAGTTGATGATTATACGGTGAAAATCACCCTTAGCAAACCTTTTGCTCCTTTTATTAGTACAATGGCGATGTTCACAATGTTTGTGGTAAGCCCTACTGCAGCAAATAAATGGAAAGATCAATGGTTTATGCACCCCGTGGGAACCGGACCATTTAAATTTGTGGAGTGGGTTAAAGGTGATCACATAACACTTGAAAAATGGGATGGATATTGGGGACAAAAGCCGAAAATTGACAAATTAATATTCAAAGTAATTCCTGATCCTTCGGCAAGGTTGCTTGCACTTAAGAAAGGGGAAGTCCAGGGAATGGAATTTCCTAATCCTGACGATCTAAAGAGCATTAATGAAAATCCTGATCTTAAGGTTTTGAGTGAACCTGGGTTGAATGTTGGCTATCTTGCAATGAATATGGGTGAGGATACACCTGGTTTTCAAAAACCTTTTGCTGACGTAAGAGTTCGTAGAGCAATTAACTATGCTATTAATAAAGCCGATATAGTGAAGAACTTATATAAAGGTACTGCAATTGTTGCGAAGAATCCCATACCTCCAACTCTTTGGGGATATAACGACGAAGTACAGGATTACGAATACAATCCAGAAAAAGCGAAAGAATTATTAAAAGAAGCAGGTTATCCGAATGGGTTTAAAACTAACTTGTGGGCTATGCCTGTTTCTCGTCCATATATGTTTGATCCAAGGAAAATTGCCACAGCAATTCAGGCTGATTTGAAAAAAGTTGGAATAGACGCTCAAATAGTTTCTTATGATTGGGGTACATACCTGCAGAAAACAGAGAACGGTGAACATGCAATGTGCTTGCTTGGTTGGACCGCTGATTATGCTGATCCTGATGATTTCCTGTACGTGCTTTTGGATCCAGATGCAGCAACTGTTGGTTCTGCAGGGAACGTAGCTTTTTATAGAAACCCTAAAATTCACGAACTTAATATGGAAGCGCAAAGCACGACTGATCATGAAAAAAGAGTTCAAATCTATAAAGAAGAACAAGTAATTATTCATAACGATGCACCCTGGGTTCCTCTTGCACATGCAAAACAGACCCTTGTATTCAGGAAAAACGTTAAAGGTTTTGTTCTTTATCCAACAGGCGACTACCACTTTGATACTACCTATATAGAACAAGGTAATAACTAAATACTCTTGTATAGGGCGGAAAAATTTCCGCCCTATACTTTCATACTTTCGGGAGGGTTTATGCGAAATTATATTATAAGAAGAGTGCTTAATTTAATGTTAGTTTTGCTGATTGTTTCCATATTAATATTTCTTCTCATTAGGCTTGCACCGGGTGACCCTGCAAGAGTTATGGCAGGTGAGCATGCTTCTCCAGAAACGCTTGCTGCAATGCGAAAGCAGTGGGGACTTGACAAACCTTTACCCGAACAATATATCATTTGGCTTGAACATGCTCTTAAAGGAGATTTTGGACGATCTATTCAATCCCACGAATCTGTTTTAAGAGAGTTGTTATTACGCTTTCCGAATACATTTGAACTTTCTTTGTTTGCAATTCTTTTTGCTTTACTTGTAGGGCTTCCTGCTGGTATTATTTCTGCTGTGAAGCGATACTCAATTTTTGACTATGGGAGTATGATTCTTGCA
>CAYXJW010000007.1:0-19563 GCA_964465465.1 uncultured Caldisericales bacterium | reverse complement strand
CATTTTAACGGACAAAAACTATATTAAAGGTATTAGAACATATACAACATTAAAATCATCGAATATGGGGTGTTTACGCTTCACCTACGGTATAGTTTAATGGATACAGTATTAATAAAGGATAAATAAAAAATATATGTTAAGAATGAGGTTTATGTAATGTGGAGGTAAAGAAATGTGCATAAAATATATATTGATTAAAAAATCTTCAGACAGAATATTTCAGATAAAATTATCAAAAATTCAACAACACCACAGAATATATTATGTTTTTATGGAGAAGAAAGATGCGGTTTCCTGACTAAAATATAAGCAGCACTTTCTTTTATACCGCGATTCATCGCTTCAAGTGTTTCACTGTAGAATTTTTCGTACTTTCTTTCGCTTACACGCATAGGATATGTAAGATTGAACAAATTGATTTTTAAAACAAGGTTTACCACTGGATAGAACATTCTTTTTATAAGAAACGGATCATACGTGAACTCCAGAAAAGAGATAAATTTTTTGTAAGAATTGTTTACATCAAACTTAAAACCATAGATTTTACTAACTCCATCTTCAAATAAAGTTTGAATCGACTCTGGAAGATTTTTTCCTATGCTGACCTTTGAGGCAAGATTAATTTTTTCTATAGATGTTTTGTAAACATTCTTTGCAAGCAAAAAATCAAAAATAATAGAGAGTTTTATGTATTTTTCAAAATCCCCTCCCGCATATTTCATAATCACGGGATACATTTCAATATCAGATATTATGTGCGTTGCATAACCAAGCGCATAATCAAGGCTTTCATTCGTTGCGTTTGCAAGCAAAAAGTCTGCAAGATCTATAGCCCTATCATCGTGGAGCAATTTCTCAGTTTCTGGATTGTATGCGTACGTAAAATCAGGACCAACAGCCCCAAAATTGTAAACTCTCCGCGACCGCGTTTCATAATTCAAAATCTTTAACACTTCCTCGCCAGTGTGCAGATGTGCAAAAATATAACCCATTTACATCTCCTTTAATAACGTCTCAATTTTTTCCATTCCCAGATCCTCTATTATTGATTCTTTCATCATTCTCTTTGCCTTTTCCAATCTATATTTTACTGCATGCCTGCTTATTTTCAACTCCTTTGCAACAAGATAAATTGTTTTGCTCTCAAAAAACACTTTTAGAACTACAACCCTTTCCTTTTCTGGCAACTTCTCAATATGCCTATCTATGATAACCTTTACTTCCTCAGCAGGTGTCATAAAAATCTCCTCGCTTTGATTTCATTTTTTATAAATCTGTACATCTTTCTGTTTGCAACCTTTCTTGCAACCTTGATAAGACTTTTTTCATCAAGTTTTTTCGCATACGCATCAAACACCTCGACAAATCCAAGTGCGCCTTCCTGAACAAGATCGTCCTTCTCTGTAAAAAACTTTCTTGCATACACATTAGACACGGCATTTAAATATCGCCAGTTCTCCTTTACAAATGCTTCTCTGTTCATATTTCCTCCTTTGCTATAGTTTAACTTCTAATATACTATAGCAAATTTAGAGAAAATTGCAAACTTATGTTCGCATATTTTGAGAATTAAGCGATTAAAATGTGAGAGCCTGTTTCGTCTTTTACGACTTTTATTTCGTAAGAATTGAAATTTTCTTTTATATCAGAAACGTGAGTGATTACAATGATTTTTTTGAATTTATCCTTGAAAGTATTTATCTCCTCGATGATTTTTAACCTCCCATATTCATCCTGGCTACCAAAACCTTCATCAATCACAAGCATTTCAAGAGGCGCACCTGCCCTTTCAGACAAAAACCGTGATATTGCAATACGGATTGCAAGGTTTATCCTGAACTGTTCACCACCACTAAAAAGAGCGTACCGCCTTCTCTGGCCATTGTCGTAAACGCTTATTTCAAATGTATCTTTCACAGCATTCCTTGAACGAAGATTTTTAACGGTGTCAAATTTGAGGTTCATTCTTCCATTTGTCATATCTGCAAGCATCTCATTTGCAATATTTTCAATTATCGGTGTAACATCTCTTATAATTTCAATTTGTATTCCGCTTTTTCCAAACATCTCTTTGCAAAGCGCCAAAACTTTTAACTGCTCTTCGGTTTCTAAAAGTGCATTTTTAAGTTTTGAAAGTTCTGATTCCATTTTTGAAAGTACTTTTAACTCTGATTCTGCCCGTACCCTTTCCGCTGTAATCCCTTTTGCATCTTCCCTTAACTTCTTCAACTCTTCTCTCTTTTTTTCAAGTAGCAGTTCGCTTTCTGAAAGATTCTTCACATAAACTTTCAGCTCATCTATTATTTTCAATTTCCTCTCGATCTCTTCAGATATTTCATTCAAAGCACTTTCACTTTCCTTTATTCTTTCTTCTGTTTCCGAGGTGCGCGTTTCCGCTTCTCTCAACATTTCATAAAGTTTTTTGAATCTTTCAAGTGATTTCCTTGCAGAGATTTTTGTTGCAAGTTCTTCCTCACTGAATCCAATTTCATTAATCCTTCTCTGCAAATCCTTTATCTTCTCCTTTTCTTCTTTCATAAAAGATGGATCTGAGATTTTCTCTGAAATCTTGCGAAGTTCTTCATCAGACATTTTTTTCTTTTCAGTTTCGGAAACAACAAGTTCCTCTGCATTGCTCAAATCAGATTTTAATCTCTCAAGACGCACTTTCGAATCTGCAAGTTTTTTCTGCGCACTCACTCTCTCTGCTTCGGCATTAGAAACTTTATCTTTCAAAAGTGCAATATCTTTTTCTGTTATGCTGGAATACTTCTTCACTTCGTTTTTCAAAGATTCAAGTCTTTCACTTTCATCTTTCAAAAGGGTATTAGAATCCATCTGTTTTTTCATTGCTTCTATTTCAGAATCCAATTTCCCAATTCTTGCACTTATCTCTTTTAACCGGGCAGAAAGTTTTATAATTTCGTCCTTTTTTGCTTCAAATTTTGTTATTTCTCTGTGAGTTTCCTCTATCTTCAACTTCTTTTGCTTAATTTCCCTCATAATTTCTGAAAGTTTCTTACTAACCATTGATAGTTTTTCCCTGTATTCTTCTTCTGAATGCTTATAATTCAGTTTAATTTCTGTAATATGCTCCAGAGTAAGCGGAGAGCCGCAAAGCGGACAATTTTTAACATCTTTCTCAAGCAATTTTTTCTTCTCTTCAAGTTCCATTAATGCATTTTCCAATACGCTCTTTGAGTTCAAAAGTTCCGTTTTTCTGTTATTAAGTTTTTCTACTTCCTCTTGCAACGCAGACAAATTCTCTTTTAATTTTGCAATCTCACCTTTAATTTGCTCTGGTGTAAATTCCATCTGCTTTTCAATTTTTCTTTTCTCTTCTTCAAGGTACATACGTTCATCTTCAGTTTTTCGTAAACGCCTCCGCAATGTTTCAGTTCTTTCGTTTTTCAGCGCTTCTATTTTTTCTATTTCCATCAGGATTTCTCTCTTTTTTGCAAATGCCACCATTTTCTCGTTAAGTTCCTCTTTTAATTTAGAAAATTGCAGATCCTTTTCTTTAAATATCGCCTCTAAATTTTCAACTGAGGCAGAAGATTTTTCAATTTCCTTTTTAAGATAAGCAATTTTTTCAGATTTTTCTCTTATCGTTTTCTCCGATTCAGCAATTGCCTTTTCAATATTTTTCTTTCGCTCCTCAAGAACTTTTATTGCCTTTTCTATTTCGCTTTTCTTTTTCTCCCTTTCCCTGATGAGCCTTTCAGTCTCCGTTTTCTTTTCATAAAGATTATTTATCTCTTCCTCGTTTTTGTTAAATTCTTCATATCCTGAAAGGATTTCTTCTTTCTTTGCCACAGTTTCCTTAAAGCGCTGCAACTTTTCCTTTAAAGATTTTAGATGATTTTCCTCTGCTTTCTTTTTTTCATAAAGTCCTTTTACTTCATTTTCAAATGATTCCTGTTTCTGTTTTGCAAGTTTATACTCAGAAAACTTTTTTTCGAGTTTTCTCTCTTCTTCTTCGAGTAATCTTTCCTGCTTTGAAATCTCCTTCTCCCTATCAGATGCAACTTTTAACATTTCTTCCAATTCAGGCTTTTTTGAAACTTCCTTTTCAAGTTCAGTTATCCTGTTTTCTATTTCTATGTGTTCTTTTTCTGCAATACGGATTTTAGTCATTGTAAGTTCTCTTGCTTTTTCATAAATTTCAAGGCCCAGTATTTGCCGCAGAATCTCAATCTTTTCAGATTCGGATTTCACTGTAAAAAAATCTGCCTTTCCCTGCATAACAAACGAAGAAGTAACGAATGCTTCATAATCCATTCCCACTATATTCCTTATAAGTAAATCAGTTTCTCTCTTTTTTCCCTCTGATATGTTGGTGAACTCTCCATTCTTTTCCACATCGAGGCGTACAGAAGAAACACGCCTCAATTTATCATAAGTTCTTACTATTCTATACCTTTTACCACGCTGGGAAAATATGAATTCAACCCTGAGAAAGTTTTCTCCGTTCGAAACAAGGTCTTCAGTTCCTCTCCCACCACCGCTCACGCCCCTTGCCATACCAAACAGAGCAAACGTCATTGCATCAAGCAAAGAAGATTTGCCTTGCCCATTCTCACCAGAGATAAGTGCAACGTGAAATTTCGTAAAATCAAGTTTTTCCTCACTTTTATAACTCAAAAACCCTTTGAGTTTCAATAATTCTGGAATCATACTATATTTTACCTTACATTAAAAAGCAGTCAATGAACTTAAACAAACACATCCTGTATTATTCCCCCGCCAAAGACGTAATCTTCCCTGTATAAAACGAGGCTCTGACCGGGAGTTACGGCAAAGATCTTTTCATCAAATTCAACAACAGTTTTATCACCTTCCATTTTCAATGTGCAGGGTGTTTCCTTTGCTTTGTATCTCACTTTACAGACAAGATTTATAGGTTTTCCGTTCCATAATTCAATGAAATTTGTATCCGTTATAATAGCCTTCCTGAACATACATTTTTCCCTCACTCCCAGCACAACAACGTTTCTTTTTACATCAGTTTTAACAACGTAAAGCGGCTTTTCAAAAGATACACCGAGCCCGCTTCTCTGCCCTATCGTGTAAAAATACGCCCCTTTATGCCTGCCAATTACATTCCCCTCTGTATCAAGTATATTCCCATACTTTATGGGAAAGTGTCTTTTCAAAAACTCAGATGTCTTTCCCCTTATAAAGCAAACATCCTGGCTCTCTTTATGCACAACAGGTAAAGCAGATTCCTCAGCAATACGGAATACTTCCTCTTTCCTGTACCTGCCAAGCGGAAACAGTGAATTTTTAAGTTCTTCCTGAGAGAGACGCCAGAGCATATATGATTGATCTTTCAATTTATCTACACCTTTTTTTAAATGCATTCTTTTGTTTTTTTCAATCTGTGCATAATGCCCGGTTGAAAAAAGTGCATCACCAAAAATCTGTTTTGCCCTGTTATACGCAAGAGAAAACTTGATTTTTTCATTGCATATAACACACGGGTTTGGCGTAAAACCATTCCTGTATGCATTTAAAAAATATGCTACTATTTCTTTTTCAAATTCCTTTGACACATCAATACGCACAATCCGTATTTTTAAAGCATCTGCAACACGTTTTGCCGCATTGAATTCTTCTTCACTCTTTTCATTTTTTAGCATATCAAAAAAGGCACCTGCAACTTCAAAGCCCTCTTTTTTTAACAAATATGCTGCAACGGAACTGTCAACCCCGCCACTCATTCCAACGATTACCTTCATATTTGCCATTGTACCATAAAATACTTTTTTATAAACGTTTGCTTGATTTTAAAAAAATTTAATTTACAATACGGTGGATAGGTTTTTTGACGAAAATGAAAGGAGATGATAGAAATGGGAAGCATTCTCATTAAAACGGAAATTCCCGGTCCGAAAAGCAGGGAAATTGCAAAGAAGAGAAATCGCTATGCGGCATCGACAATGGACTCCCTCGCACCTTTCTACATTGCAAAGGGCCACGGCGCTGTTGTTGAAGATGTTGATGGAAACAGATTTCTTGACTTCACCGGCGGTTGGGGGTGCCTTGTTGTGGGCCACACGCCTCAACGTGTGGTAAACGCAATAAAGGATCAGGCAGAAAAGTTTATACACACAGATTTTACAGCCGTTCCGTACGAACCTTTTGCAGAACTTGCAAAAATGATTGCTGAACGCGCTCCCGGAGACTACGAAAAGCAAGTTGCTTTCTTCAACAGTGGTGCAGAGGCTGTGGAAAACGCCGTGAAAATAGCAAAAGGTGTTACAAAGAGAAAAGCAATTGTTGTTTTCCAATATGCATTTCACGGTAGAACACTTCTAACAATGACAATGACACACAGGCCGATGCCTTACAAATATGTTTATGGGCCATTTGCCTCGGAAGTTTACAGGCTTCCATTTCCAAATCCTCACGTGAACAAAATGAAAATAGGGGATTTTGAACAGGTTTTGAAGGATAATGTTTATCCAGAAGACGTTGCAGCAGTTGTCATAGAACCGATACAGGGAGAAGGAGGTTTCAACGTACCTCCCGAAGGATTCCTTGAAGAAATAAGAGAAGTCACAAGAAAATACGGAATTCTTTTTGTTGCCGACGAAGTGCAGAGTGGATACGGAAGAACGGGAAAACTCTTTGCAATTCAAAATTGGAATGTAACTCCAGATCTCATTGCACTTGGAAAATCCATCGCTGCTGGTTTGCCACTTTCAGCGGTTGTTGGAAAAAAGGAATACTTTGATGCACTCCCCTCAAGTTCAATTGGAAGCACTTTTGGAGGAAACCCTGTTGCATGTCGTGCAGGGATAGAAGTGCTTAAAATCATTGATGAAGAAAATTTACTCGACCGTGCTGTAAAATACGGCGAGATTATAGATAAAAAATTCAGGGAAATGCAAAACAAATACTCGGTAATAGGTGAAACACGTGGCATCGGTGCAATGCGTGCAATTGAGTTTGTAAAAAACAGGGAAACGTGGGAACCTGATTCTGAAACAACGGGAAAGGTAATCCAGATTGCAATGAAGAAAGGCTTAATTCTTGCAGGTGCAGGACTTCATAAGAATGTAATAAGGTTCCTCATTCCGCTTGTAATGACTGAGGACGAACTAAAAGAAGGTCTGGAAGTTTTAGACGAGTCTGTAAAAGAAGCACTTTCTTAATGAGAATAAAAGGCTCTCAATATTGAGAGCCTTTTAACTTTTCAAAGGAGGCGGAAATGAAAAAAACATCAGGAGAATTAAAAATGGAATGGGCAAAACTCAATATGCCCGTTATGAAGAACATAGAAAAGCGGTTCAAAAAAGATAAACCTCTTAAAGGTGTGAATATTGCAATGGCTCTTCATCTTGAAGCAAAAACTGCTGTACTTGCAAGCATACTCAAAGAAGGCGGAGCCAATGTTGCAATCACTGGTTCAAACCCACTTACTACACAAGATGACGTTGCAGAAGCACTTTCAAAAAAGGGAGTCAAAGTTTTTGCAAAATATGGTGAAAGCGAAAAGGAATACTGGGAAAATTACAACAAAGTGCTGGATATAGAGCCAGACATTATAGTGGATGATGGCGGAGATATGGTATACCTTGTCCATACAAAAAGAAAGGAACTGCTCAAAAAAATTATTGGGGCAAGTGAAGAAACAACAACGGGAGTGATAAGGGATAGGGCGCTTGAAAACGAAGGAAAATTGAAATTTCCAGTCATTGCTGTGAACAACGGGCAGTGTAAATATCTATTTGACAACAGGTATGGCACCGGACAATCCACATGGGACGGAATTATCAGAACAACAAACATCACAATTGCAGGTAAAAACGTCGTGGTTGCAGGATTCGGATGGGTTGGAAGAGGCGTTGCAATGCGAGCAAAAGGGCTTGGTGCAAGAGTTTTTATCACTGAGGTGGATCCAATACGTGCAATGGAAGCACATATGGAAGGATTTACAGTACTTCCAATGAAAGAAGCAGCAAAAATAGGCGATATATTTGTGACAACAACAGGAGACACAAATGTGATTGACAAAAGACATTTTGCACTTCTGAAAGATGGAGCAATCCTTGCAAATGCTGGCCATTTTAATGTGGAAATCAATATGCCTGAACTTGAAAAATTCGCAGTGAAGAAGCGCACGGTAAGGAAGAATATCGAAGAGTACACCTTGCCAAACAGAAAAAAGATATATGTTCTGGGAGAAGGAAGGCTGGTAAACCTCGCCTGCGCAGATGGACACCCTATTGAGATAATGGATCTTTCATTTGCATTGCAATCACTTTCAGTTGAGTACCTTCTCACACACGGTAAAAAATTGGAAAACAAAGTTTACAATGTACCTGCTGAAATTGATCTTCGCGTGGCTGAGGAGATGCTCAAAGCAAATGGAATAGAAATAGACAAACTTACAAAAAAGCAAAGGGATTACTTAACTAAATCCCATTAAGGAGGCAAAGATGTCATTTGTTATAACGGTATATGTACCATCTGGAATTGTAATGGCTTCTGATAGCAGACAGAGTATTACAATTCAAAGACGGGATAACAGCGGAAGGGAGTATCCACCAATACAAACTGTAAGTTCGGATTATGTGTACAAAACTTATTTACTTTCCGGGCTGAACATAGGAATAAGCACATTCGGGGAATCACTCCTTGGAAAAGTGCCTATGGACTTTCATTTAAAAGAATTTGAAGAGGAAAACCTCACACCAAAAGACGATATTGAAAGCGTCGCAAATAAACTGCTTAACTTTTTTAAAAGAAAATTTCCCGATGCAGATACTTCATTTCACATCGCTGGATATGGAAAAAAAGGAAAAATCAGTATTCCGTTTGTGTATCACTGCAATGTAAAACGAAGTGAACTTAAACGGTTAAACTACTCACAGGAATTGAATAAAGTTTTGTTTGGAGCAAGTTGGGGAGGCGAAGGTGATATCATTGCAGAAATCCTGCAACCCGCATGGACAAGGGATAACAGCGGAAAATTCAATCAAGTGCAAAAACCACCAATAATATGGGACGCAATGCCACTTCAAGATGCAATTGACTTCGCAGTGTATGCAGTAAAAACAACAATCGATACAATAAGATTCCAGGCAAGACTTAAAACTGTGGGTGGCCCCATTGATGTTTTACTTATAACACCTGAGGGGGCACGCTGGATAAAGCGCAAAGAACTCCGCGTTTAGCCATAGAAGAGTCCGCACCTGCGGACTCTTCTGGTTTTTTAATCAATAGTATAGTTTTTTGCTAAAAAGTTGAGAGCAAGAATATAACCGTAAATGCCAAGCCCTGTGATTACACCTCTTGCTGCACCACCAGTAATTGACCTGCTGCGGAAATCCTCACGAGAAAAAATATTCGTGATGTGCACCTCAATAACAGGAACAGAAATTGAACTTATTGCGTCCCTTATTGCAACACTCGTGTGGGTATAACCTGCAGGGTTTAGAATAATACCATCAAAAACGCCCTCCGCCTGCTGGATCTTTTCAATTATTGCACCTTCGTAATTCGTTTGAAAGAATTCCACATTTACGCCAAGGTTTTTTGCCTCCTCAAAAATTGCATCTTCAAGGTCAGCAAGCGACTTTGTGCCATACAATTCCCTTTCCCTCTTTCCAAGTAGATTCATATTTGGACCATTAATTACAAGAATTTTCATTTGCAACCTCCCTGTATGTTTTTGCTATCTCTTCAACACTCACATTCATAGAAATACACCTGTTGTACTTCACAGGTATAATCCACAACACTTTGCCACCGCTTCTCTTTTTATCAAATAAAATTGCATTATAAATTTCTCTATAGGAAAAAACTTCTTCGGGAAATTTAAAACCCATTTTTTTGTAAAGATTAAAAATTCTTTCAAAATCGCCTTCACTCAAAAGTTTTTTCTTTTTTGAAAAGAATGCAGAAACAACTATCCCAAAAGCCACTGCTTCACCGTGCTTTACATCAAATTTTGCAAGTTTTTCAATTGCATGTCCTACCGTATGACCAAGATTCAAAAAAGCCCTAACACCTTTCCTGTCAAACGGATCTTTCTGCACAAAACTCAATTTTTCAGAAACACTCTGCGCAATGATTTCTTTCACAGAAATCGATTTAAAGAGATTCTGGTTAGCATTTTCAAGAAGTTCAAACAGGCCATTCTCTGAAAGCAAGGCGTATTTGAAAATTTCCCCGCTTCCATTTCTTACCTCCTCCAATGGAAGCGTTCTAAGAAACATTGGGTTTACAAAAGTTTCTTCTGGAAAATAGAAAGTGCCTGCAAGGTTCTTGCCATAAGGAAGGTTTACTCCGTTTTTTCCACCTATTGCGCTATCAGTCATAGAGAGAAGAGTTGAAGGAAGCGCTGTAAACGGAACACCCCGAAGCAACGTTGAAGCAACAAATCCTGCTACATCACCCACAACACCACCACCAACATAAGAAATAAAATCACCCCTTGATATTCCAAGAGAAAGCAGTTTATCATAAATGTTCACAACAGTTTGCATCGTTTTGGAATGCTCACCGCTTGAAATGGAAACCCCTTTTTTGTTTTCAAACAACTTTTTGTACAAATTGAAAACGTGTTGATCGGTTATGTAAAAACCGGGTAAAAGTTTTTTTACTTCTGAGACTGGCATCACCGAAACGGAAATTCTGTGTGGATTTTCAAACATCACGGGTTCAAGAAAACTCTTTATCTCAAAAGCAATTTCAGAAATGGTTTTCCATTGCACATCAACAAAAAATGGGAGGCTATCGTAGATGCTTTTCCTTTCATAAAAGAGTTTCTTAAAACTTGCAAAGTCCTTTGCAAGTGGTCGTTCACTGTTTCTAACCCTCTCAAATGCAGTTCTAATGTCAATTGAGAGATAAATTGGAATTGAGTTTTCAAAAATACGGTTCTGCGTTTTATTTGAAACAATTGCACCACCGCCAATTGAAAGCACAAAATCCGTTTTCCTGTTCAGAATTTCTGCTATTACTTCCTCTTCTACCTTTCTGAAAAACTGTTCGCCTCTATTTTTAAATATCTCAGGGATTTTTCCAAAACGCTTTTCTATTATGGCATCAGAATCAAAAAACGGCACATCGAGAAGTTCGGCAAGTTTTGAACCAACACTGGTTTTTCCAGATCCCATAAAGCCTGCAAGCACTACCTTTGCCAAAATTTTTTCCTCCTTGAAAGCCAGAAGTCAAAGTTTTTGCTTACATCTGAAACGGTATCTCCACCAAATTGAGAAGAGAAAACAGTTGAAAGCGCAATGGAAATCCGCATTGCAGAAACAAGCGTACCAGCAGGAACAACACAGGTATCAGATCGCACATACACACTTTTTTTATTGGATAGATCAGTTAAATCCACAGAATTTATGCCTTTTAATACGGTGGGGATTGGTTTAAAACCAAATTTTACAACGATTTCTTCGCCGTTTGAAACTCCACCTTCTATACCACCTGCACTGTTTGTTTTCCTGAATATCCGTTTTCCGTTAGAGAAAATTTCGTCGTGAAATTCCGTTCCGTAAACACCGGGTTTAAAATTACCTATCTCAACGTACTTCACAGATGGAACACTCATAACGAACTGCGCAATAATCCCATCAAGTTTGTCTGAAAAATTTCCATATCCCCCAATTCCCGGCGGTACATTTTTAACGACAACAACCCCTTCCCCACCAACTGTATCTCTCTTTTCAATGGCTCTGTCAACTGCACTTTTAAAATCTTCATACATTTCAGGTAGGGAAAACAAATCGTTTGAAATCACTTTTTCAAACGTTTCTTCATCAATTGTGTTTATATCTTTTGAAACTTCACCAATGCTCTTTACGAAAAAGAAAATCTTAACTCCAAAAATTTTAAGGTAATCCAGAAGCAAAGAACCTGCTGCAACATCAACTGCCGTGGAGCGCGCGCTTGTCCTCTCAGACGGAATTGCCGCATTGCTAAATTCATATTTCACAGTTCCCCCGTAGTCAGAATGCCCCGGGCGCGGAACGGTAAATTCCCTGCGCGTTTTGTTCAACTTGAAATCCCTGTTCTCAATGATTATACCAAGCGGTGCACCTGTCGTTTTTCCATCAAACAATCCGCTTACAATTTTTACTCTGTCATTTTCTATTTCCATTCTTCTTCCTCTACCGTATCCTTTCTGCCGCAGAGAAAGATAAAAATTTATTCTATCCTCATCAATTTGCATACCAGAAGGAAGCCCTTCAAGTATTCCAACAAGCATTTCACCGTGCGAGTCCCCGGCAGAAACATACTTTATCATTTAACATACCCCCAGATCTTGAGATTTTCATTTGCCTGTTCTTTGAGCATTCTTTTACCGTTCAATGTAATAGCGCCCACCTTTTTCCCAATGGATAAAAAATCGGTTTCGTCAGGATTATATATAAGGTCATAAAGTATCTGCCCTCTATGTACACTGCTTTCAGGAACAAGGCTCTTTTCGCCGTGCAATCCCACAGTTGTTGCGTTAATTATTATTGTGCAACTTTCTGCAACATCTTCAATTTCTGTCATTGGAATTGCAACGGATCTTTCAAATCTTTCTGAAAGCCTCATCGCTTTCTCAAATGTTCTGTTTGCTATAAATATCTTTTTGACATTGAGTTCTAAAAGCCCACTTACAACAGCAGGTGCAACACCACCTGCGCCAAGCAGAAGCGCAGTTTTTCCGCTTATTTTATCCGCATATTTAGTAATCGAACGAACAAATCCTGCCTTATCTGTGTTGAAACCCTTAAAAATGTTTCCGAAACGGGCAACACAATTTACAGAGTTAAGTTCTTCTGCTTCCTCAGAAAGAACATTTAAATGCGGTATGATACGCATCTTATAAGGTTTTGTAATGTTAAAGCCTTTCAATTCTTCGTCTGCAAGAAGTTTTCTCACTTCTATATCGAACTTTTCTGGCAAAACATCAAAAAGCAAATAGCGGGCATCAATGCCGTTCTTTTTAAAAAAACTGTTGTAAATTTCTGGTGAAGCAGAGTAAGAAATACCGTACCCTAATAGAAAGAGTTTATCCATACGCTACCTCTTTCAAAATGCCAAAAAATTCCGGAAAAGAAATCTTCACACACTCTGCATTCTTAATCTTTATTCCGCTCTTTGAAACAAGCCCAAGCACAGAAAATGACATTGCAATCCTGTGATCACCAAAACTTTCAACAGTTCCACCATCTACCGCTCCTCCAAAAACTTCCAGACCGTCTTTGTATTCGTTGCATTTCACACCAAGATTTTTCAAATTTTTACACACCGCTTTTATTCTGTCTGTCTCCTTAAACCTCAATTCTTCTGCACCTCTTATTACAGTTTTTCCAGATGAAACCGCTCCAATAACTGCAATGAGCGGAAGTTCATCGATAAGCAGAGGAACTTCTTCACTATCAACTGAAATGCCTTTCATCTGTGAACTTTTTACAAAAATATCGGCAACTTTCTCTCCGTTCAAAGTTTTTTCATTTTCAACAGAAATTTCGCCACCTGCATCGACAAGTTTTTTGAGAAGGTATGCACGTGTTTCGTTTATGCCAATTTCTTTTAAAAGAACATTGCTTTTCTTTGTGATAAGCGCAGCAGCAATGAAATAAGCAGCAGATGAAAAATCGTTTGGAACAAAAATTTCCCTTCCTTTAAGTGTTCCCTTTATAGGTAAAACTCTGATTTCTCTGCCATTCACAGCAATCTTTCCGCCGAACTCCCTGAGCATTATTTCGGTGTGATTTCTGGAAACTGCTTTCTCGATGATTTTCGTTTCACCGTTTGCCAAAAGCCCTGCCAGAATAATTGCGCTTTTCACCTGCGCAGAGGCAACAGGAAGGGCATAAGTAATTCCGTTTAAACGAGAACCATGGATCGCAATTGGCGGATAGTTTCCTCCTTTCCTTGCAAACACCTTTGCGCCCATTAAAGAAAGCGGCAGGGTAATTCTTTTCATTGGGCGATTTCTCAAGGAATTGTCGCCAGTGAGAACAAAAAACTTTCCGTTAATCCCTGAAAAAAGACCACTTAAAAGCCTCATCGTGGTACCTGAATTTTCCGCATTTAAAACATCGTCAGGCTCTTTTATATTGAAAATGCCTTTTGACTTTATCCTTACAAAACTTTCATTCTTTTCCACAACTTCTGCGCCACAGTGTGAAACGATTTTTAGCGTAGAAATGCAATCTGCTGCACTTCCATAGTTTCGCACCACTGTCTCCCCATCTGCAATGAGTGAAAAAATAAAAGCCCTGTGCGTTATAGATTTATCCCCCGGAACTTTCACAGTTCCATTTA
Source organism: uncultured Caldisericales bacterium (assembly GCA_964465465.1). GTDB lineage: Bacteria > Caldisericota > Caldisericia > Caldisericales > Caldisericaceae > AUK232. Next base: position 5,274 of record CAYXJW010000007.1, on the reverse strand, counting down.
AACCATTTGACGGTGCAATAATTACTTCCAAATTTTATCCCTTCTTTCTTTTACTGCTTTAAGTTCCGCTGCTAACTCCCCTTTGTTGAATTTCTCTCTCATTTCCGAAAGGAGTTGCATGAACTCATCAATCAACTTAACAATATTTTCTTTGTTCGTTTCAAGCATTCCAAGAGACATCTCAACATCACCTGATGCAATACGCGTTGTGTCTTTTAGTCCTGTACCTGCAAATTCAAAAATCTCTGGAATTTCACGTTCTTTTTTCAAAACAAAATCAAACAGCGCAGAGGCAACGAAATACGGGAAATGACTCGTGTACGCAAGCACTCTATCGTGAAACTCTGCACTCATAAAAACAGGCCTGGCACCAATTTTTTGGATGACACTTTTTACAAGACTGCTCCCATTTTCTGTAAGCCTATTCTCGTTTGTTAAAACAAACTTTTTACCTCTAAACAGGTTCTCATCTGCACTGTGAGGTCCTGATTTTTCTTTGCCTGCAATGGGATGCCCGCCAACAAATTCAACGGTTTCAGGTAGATGTTTCATTGTGTCAACAACCAATTTCTTCGTGCTTCCAGTATCCATAACAACGCTTCCAGTTTTAAAATTCTCTCTGTTTTCGTTCAAAAAAACTGGTATAAACTGAACTGGAATTGAAATTAATATGAGATCAGAAGAAAAAACCTCTTCAACACTTTTACATACATACTCCACAGCACCAATTTCCACAGCCGTTTGCACATTTTCAGGATTTCTGTCAAAGCCTTTTATAAGAAAACTGCCCATCAGCGCCCTGCCAAGAGATGCGCCTATAAGCCCTGTGCCAACAATGGAAATGCTATGCAATTTCTCTTCCAATTGCTTCAGCCACCTTTTTAACTTGCTCCATAAGGCTTCCAAACATTTCTGGAGTAAGAGACTGTGCTCCATCAGACAGTGCCTTTTCTGGTTGTGGATGCACTTCAACCATTAAGCCATCAGCCCCAGCAGCAACCGATGCAAGTGAGACAGGGATAACAAGATGCCTCTTTCCCGTTCCATGTGAAGGATCTGCAATCACGGGAAGATGTGAGAGTGATTTGAGCATAGGAATTGCTGAGATGTCAAGCGTATTGCGTGTATATTTTTCAAAAGTCCTTATACCGCGTTCGCAGAGGATCACGTTTGGATTTCCGTTTGAAAGTATGTATTCCGCAGACATAAGGAGTTCTTCCATTGTTGCCATCATACCCCGCTTCAAGAGTACAGGTTTTTTCATTTTTCCAGCCGCTTCAAGTAGAGCGAAGTTCTGCATATTTCTGGCACCAATTTGAATAATGTCTGCAACCTCTGAAACTTTTTCAAGTTGTGCAATGGAAAGCGCCTCGGTAATTACGGGAAGGCCAGTTTCTTCTTTTGCAAGTTTCAAAAGTTCAAGCCCTCTTTCTTTAAGTCCCTGAAAACTATAAGGCGATGTTCTGGGTTTGAATGCACCACCACGCAAAATTTTAGCACCGTATTTTTTCACTTCCTTTGCTGCTGTAAGGATCTGTTCTTCGCTCTCAACTGAGCATGGGCCAGCAATTACAACAACCTCTTTTCCACCTATACGCACACCATCAGCAATTTCTATAACACTGTTTTCCTTGCGAAATTCCCTGCTTGCAAGTTTAAACGGCTTCAATATGCGTATCACTTCTTCAACGCCGGGAAGTTCCTCCCACCGTTCAAGTTCCTTTGTCCGGGAATCACCAACGATGCCCACAATGGTGCGCTCTTCACCTCGTGAAATGTGTGGCTTTAACTTTAATTCTTCAATACGGTGAATGATCGCATCAAATTCTTTTTCTGAAATTCCTTTTTTCAATACAAGTATCATTTCTGTTCCTCCAGATCTTTCCTTAATTTTTTAGCACCTTTTAAGTAAACAGGTGTGAGTTTTTTGTTTGTATCAACAAATACAAGCATTCTTATACAAAGGCGTAAATCTCCCTCCACGTATTTCTGTTCTGTGTCAAGCAATGCAACATCGGTAAAGCCCATTTCCCTCACAGCCCTCGCAGGAAATGCCTTTGTTATGTCCTTTGTTGAAGAAAAAATTACTGAAACGATTTCATCTTTTTTAACATCGTTTCTCTTCAAAAACTCGGAAAATAGTTCTCTTGCACCAGAAAGAATTTCTTCCTCACTGTTTTCTTCAATTGTTATTGCTCCCCTAACCGCTTTCATTCGCTCCTCCTAAAAATTTTCATATTATAATAAGTTTTACAGGATTTTAAAATTACTCCCACACACCAAACTCCTCACCCGGAAAATCGTAAAGAAGTTCTGGATTAAAATCAGCATCAAGAGGGTTCAGAAACAACCCTGAACGGAACTTTGGATCAAACCATACCGATTTTGCAGGAAGCAATTTGCCAGAATCCGCAGCCGAAACAATTTCGGAAATAGTGGGAGGTGAAAGCAAAAACGCCGCATCAAAACGTCCATCTTTCACTGCATTTTTTATAGAGCCTGGTGAAACTTTTCCACTCACATATTCAATACCTTCTGCAAAAAGAGTGCCTTCCTTTCCAGAGAGAATAGAATCAAGCAGTTCAACATCCGGTTTTGTAAGAAACTCTTTCTTTGTTTTCAAAACAAAATTTTTGTCATTCAAAAGCATTGATATCCTTCCCTTTTTTGCAGGGCGGAAAAGTTCATCTGTTTCCTTAATCTCAAAAAACTTTGATAGTTCCGTTAGAGCAAAATTAATTGAGACTTTAAAGTTCTTCACCACTCGATCGTAAGAGAAAAATCGCACTTCTGTATGAGGCACAGCAGTTGCAAGAAAATATCCATTGCTGTTTACAGAACATGCCGCATGGGTTCTGTGGTTTCCGTCTGCAATATACAATCTTTCAACAGAAGAAAATTCGTTTCTAATAGATTCTATAAAATCAGAATCGCTTATCCTTCTAACCGTATGCCTGACACCGTCCTCAGTTTCAAAATCATACAGAGGTGAGATTAAAAGAATCTCCTCAGTGAGGTTTACAATACTTTGCCTTTCGTTGTAAAAGAGAAACACCGGGCCTGCTTGAACACGAGTGCTTTTTATCCAGCGGATTCTATCGTCAAGTTCAAATTCTCTTACCTTTTCACTTCCTTTGATAATTCCACTTTTAAAATCATTGCAGGAAAAAAGGCCCGTTATTCCATTCTGTACATGCCCGGAAATGCTCTCAGTATAAAGGTAAAATGCTGGTTCCTTCTCTCGTATAAAAATACCTTTTTTCAAAAAATCAATAAACTCTTTTCCTGCTTCTCTGTAAATAATCTCAGGAGATGTGTTAAAAAACGGTATCGTTGCCTCAGGTTTCAAAACCCGCAGAAAGGAAAGCGGATTTTTATGAATAATGATTTCCGCTTCCCTTCTGCTCACCGCATCGTAAGGAGGAGCAACAACAGCACCCGCAAACCTGCTTTTAGGCCTTATCGCTCTGAAAGGAAGAATTTGTGCCATATTCTCCTAAACCTGCGGAAGGTTTTTCATTGCCTTTTCTATCTCTTCCTCTGGATACTCATAATCTTTTAGTTCGTTTCTGAAATACGCATCGTACGCTGCAAGATCAAAATGCCCATGCCCGGAGAAGTTGAACACGATCACGTCATCTTTTGATGCCTTTTTCGCCTCTTCTATTACTGCTTTTATCGCATGGTTCGTTTCTGGCGCAGGGAGAATGCCTTCAGTTCTTGCAAAGAGAATTCCTGCCTCAAAAACTTCTCTTTGATAGTATGCCTGTGCCTCTATTAATCCATGTTTTACAAGAAGACTTAAAATCGGTGCGTCGCCATGATACCTGAGTCCGCCAGCATGAATTGCCGGTGGTACAAAAGAACTTCCAAGCGTATACATTTTGAAAAGTGGCGTAACCTTTCCTGTATCTCCATAATCATACCTGAATTTTCCCCTTGTAAATGTTGGACACGCCCTGGGTTCAACTGCAATGAAACGGATATTTTCACCGTTAAGTTTTCTCGGAAGGAATGGGAGAATAAAACCTCCAAAATTGCTTCCACCACCAACACACCCAATCATAACAGTAGGCTTTAAATCAAGTTTTGCAAGTTGCTGTTCAGTTTCAAGCCCTATTACAGTTTGATGTAAAAGTACGTGGTTTGATACGCTCCCTATCGCATACTTTACATCAGAATGCGTCGCTGCCTCTTCAACCGCTTCAGAAATTGCTATCCCCAAACTTCCCGATGTGTCTGGAAATTCCTTTCTTATCTTTCTGCCTATCTCAGTCATATCTGTAGGCGATGCATAGCATTTTCCTCCCCATGCTTCCATAAGGAATTTTCTGTAAGGCTTTTGCTCAAAACTCACCTTTACCATATAAACCTTTACATCCATTCCAAATTGAGCACCTGCAAACGAAAGGGCAGATCCCCACTGTCCTGCACCTGTTTCTGTAACAAGTTTTCTGATGCCTTCCTTTTTATTGTAATACGCCTGCGCAACGGCAGTGTTTGGTTTGTGAGAACCGGGCGGAGAAACGGATTCATTTTTGTAAAAAATCTTTGCCTTTGTGCCAATGGCTCGCTCCAAATTGTATGCTCTCACAAGCGGAGTTGGACGCCACGTTGCATACACCTGCCTTAACTCCTCAGGAATTTCAATGAATCTCTCTGAAGACATTTCCTGCTCCACACACTCTTTTGCAAAAATTACCTCCAGCTCCTCCGGTTTAACAGGTTTTTTAGTTGCCGGGTTCAGAGGTGGATCAAGCGGTTCAGGTAAATCCGGCAAAGCATTGTACCACTTCTTTGGCAACTCATCTTCATTCATCAGTACTTTTTTCATTTTCAACCTCCTTATTAAAAATTTATAAAATAAAAAAGGAGCCTCTTCCGAGGCTCCTTGCAAAAATTCTGGGAAAAATCAGGCTTATTTCATAATGAAACCTGCCCCGGAAGAAGATCCTATGCCTTCCGGGTACCACCAGAACATATACCAAACGTTGCTATTCAAAATCTGTGCTTTCTGTTTCATTTGGTTTATAATACAAATTTTCAAATCCCTGTCAAGTATCTCAACACATTTTTAAAAATCAAACGTTGCACAAATAACAAAGCAGTGTTAAAAAGAGATTGAGTTTTAAAATTTACAATTCAAACGAGGGCTTTATCAGTAAGTTCTTTAATCTCTTCAAACCATGTTTTAACTTCTTTCCAAGCATTTAATTGTAATAAATCATTTTTGGTGATTTGTTTTGAGCATTTTCCACAAATAATTGATTTGAT
>CAYXJW010000006.1:0-30375 GCA_964465465.1 uncultured Caldisericales bacterium | reverse complement strand
ATTTACTGCATGGGCATTTGCATCAATTCCAGTTCTTCTCTACAAATTGCTTGACCTTCTATTTTCAATTTCAATGAATTACATTCTTCCCGGCTGGGTAGGTTCAGTATTTGTGATATGGGAAATAGTACTCCTCATTATCGCAATAAAAGAAACATATCAAACCGATGCAGGAACTGCAACAGGAATCTATTTTACACCAATAGTTGCAATCATTGTTATTGTAATTCTTTACATTATTTTCCTTATCCCTGCAATTTCTAACATTCTTAAACTCATACCGCAAGGGGTGTTGAAACCTTGAGAGACTTTTTAGAAGACCTCAATGAACGCCAGAAAGAGGCAGTGCTTTACAATGAGGGACCTTTGCTTGTATTTGCAGGGGCAGGTTCAGGAAAAACAAAAGTAATAACCTATAAAATTGCATACCTTATAGAAAAAATGCAAATTTCTCCTTCAAGGATACTTGCAGTGACTTTTACAAACAAAGCTGCAAACGAGATGAAAGAAAGAGTAGAAAAACTCATAGGAGCAAATATCAGAGGGCTCTGGATAGGCACATTTCACTCAATTTGTGCCAGGATTTTAAGAAGAGAAATTCCAGTCCTTGGATATGAAAAAAACTTCACAATTCTTGATGAAGATGATGCAATACGAGTTATAAAAGACGCAACAAAGAACGCTAATTTCGATCCAAAATATTTTGACCCGAAAAAAATTAAAAACCGCATTTCAGCAATAAAAAGAAACCTTATCACCGCTATAGAATTTTCGAAAATGCCACATGATTACTTTGAAAGTGTAGTAGCATCAATTTATAAACAGTATCAGAAAATTTTAAAAGAAAACAATGCGCTGGATTTCGATGATCTAATAATGCTCACTGTGAGACTTCTCAAAAATCATAAAGACATTGCATTTTACTATAAAGACAAATTCAAATACATCCTTGTAGATGAGTATCAAGACGTTAATAAATCCCAGTACGAACTTTTAAAAATTTTTGCTGAAAATCACAGAAGGATTACAGTTGTGGGTGATGATGACCAGAGCATCTACTCATTCAGAGGAGCAAATTCGGAGTTAATCTTTAAATTTCAAGATGACTACCCGGACGCAAAGATAGTAAAATTGGAACAGAATTACAGATCTCCCCAGGAAATACTGGATATAGCAAATGAACTGATCTCACATAATCCCGTAAGAAGTGGAAAAACACTTTTTAGTAGCAAACATCTACGAGATGCTGTTCACCTGTATGAAGCAGCAGACCAAATAGACGAAGCACGGTTTGTAGTCCAAAAGATAAAAGAGATAAGAAAAGAAGAAGGAAAACACTTCAGTGACTTTGCAATTCTTTACAGAATGAATTTTCAATCCAGAACATTCGAAGAGTACCTATTGGAAGAGGGAATACCTTACAGAATAATAGGGGGAGTGCGTTTTTACAGCAGAGCAGAAATAAAAGACATAATGGCGTATCTTTCGGTAATAAACAATCCACGAGATGATTTAAGTTTAAAGAGAATTATAAACGTACCTCCAAGAAAAATTGGACAGGTAACGCTCAAAAAAGTTCAGGATATTAAGAATGAAAAAGGCATAACACTTTATGAATCTCTGGAATACCTTGTTGAAAACGATCTTCTTACCGGAAGCGGAGCAAAAAGTTTAAAATCTTTTTATGAATTAATAAAAGAGTTGAAAGAAGATGCCAAAACACTTTCTCTAAGGCAACTCACCGAAGAGATTATTTCTAAAACTGGATATTATAAATACCTTATGAGCAAAGGACTGGAAGGGGAGAGCCGAATTGAAAATGTAAAAGAATTTATCAATATGATAAGTGAGTTCACTAAAGAATCTGAAGACACCTCGCTTACCGCTTTCCTGACACACCTTTCCTTAATAACCGATATGGATACGGCAAAGGGCGGTAACAGGGTTACACTTATGACATTGCACACTGCAAAAGGCTTAGAATTCCCGGTAGTATTTATTGTAGGAATGGAAGAAGGTTTTCTCCCACACTACCGAGCATTTGAATCCTCAAAGGAATTAGAGGAAGAGCGCAGGTTATGCTACGTAGGCATAACACGGGCAAAAGAAAAAGTCTTCTTTACTTATGCATACAGGAGAAACAAATACGGAGTTTATGCACCTACACAGCCTTCAAGATTTTTATCAGAAATATCCATAGAAAACGAAACCATAAATGAAGAGCCGCCAGAAGCAGAAATTCACATTCATGTGGGAGACAAGGTATTGCACAGAGTTTTTGGGGTAGGCAAAGTTTATGAAATCCATACGGAAAGCGAAGCACCTTACGCAGTGATAGACTTTATTAAAGTTGGTAAAAAGAAACTCGATTTAAGGTATGCGCCACTTGAAAAATTGGGGTGATAAAAATGAAAAAAGTGAATTATTGTTTTGTATGCAGTGAAATTAATCCGAAGGGATTGCACATAAAATTCCACTATCTCGAAAATGGAATGGCAATTGCAGAGTTTACTTTAGAAAGGGAATATGAAGGATACCCTGGTATTGCTCACGGTGGAATTCTTGCAGCAATCCTTGACGACGCAATGGGAAATGTAGAATATCTCAAAGGTTATATAGCATATACAACGGAACTTCACACGAGATATTTAAAACCATCTTACATAGGTGAGGAACTTGTTGTAAGAGGATGGATCAAGAATTATAGATTCAAAATTGTGGAAACTGAAGGCGATATCAGAAACAAAAACGGAGAACTAAAAGTAAAAGCGCATGCCCGATATTATCTGGCAGGCAAAGTTAATGAAATTTGATTCATCGCAAACTATACGTATAATATAACATAAAACGAATAAGGAGGGATTTATGGACGACTTAAGGAAAAAAATTGACGAGGGCGAAAACTGGTATCAGAAACTCATAGAAAAGATACCTGGTTTTGCGGGATACTTTGAAAGAGAAAAAAGGAGAACAGCGGATAAACTTTTAAGAGATTATCTTGCAAATAGATTGAGAGAATCAAAAGACACGCTAATGAAAAAGGCAAATGAACTGTTCAAAGCACACGATTTTGATACACTGAATGAATTAAACGATCTTGTAAAACATTTCCAGATGGTAATAGATAAAATTCAATACAGTCCGCATGGCTATTCTGGATTCTTTGGAGCAATCAAAGTTGATACGCCACAACTCGATAGGCTATACAGCATTGATGCCACACTACTATCCTTGATAGAAGAAACAGAGAGTATAATAAAAGACAGTTCAAAAACAACCAAAGAGCAGATAAATTTAATCAAAGAAGAACTCAAAAAATTCGAAGAAAAAATTACGGAAAGACAAAACGCACTTTCCGGTATTTCATAAAATAAAGGGGGTTCGCTATGGCAATAGAAATCATTCAATGGTTTGACCAAACAGGCACCGAGATGGTGCACAGATTTCCAGAAACAGGCTCAGCTGATATAAAGATGGGCGCTCAACTCATCGTAAGAGAAACTCAGAGCGCTGTATTTTTCAGAGATGGAAAAGCACTTGATGTTTTTGGCCCAGGAAGACACATTCTCTCAACACAAAACCTTCCACTCTTAACAAAACTTCTCTCTCTTCCTTATGGGTTCAAAAGCCCATTTCAAGCGGAAGTTATCTTTGTTGATAGAAAAGTATTTACGAATCTCAAATGGGGAACTGAACAACCAATTCTTTACAGAGACAAAGAACTTGGAATGGTAAGACTACGCTCGTTTGGAATATATAGTGTAAGAATAGTAGATCCATATCTCTTTGTGAATACCGTAGTAGGAACACAAGGGATATATACTACCGAAGAACTTCAAAACTTTTATCGCTCTATTATTCTCTCAAGGTACACAGATGTACTGGGAGAAGGGATAGAATCGATTTTTGATTTGCCAAAACTTTACGATGAACTCAGCGGCGTTGCAAAATCAAGAATTCTTGACGACTTCAAAAAATACGGACTTGAACTCGTAGATTTTTACATATCCTCAATTACTCTTCCAGAAGAAGTACAAAAAGTTATTGACGAACGTACTGGCATGAATGCCATAGGAAACATGAACCAATACCTGCAATTCAAAACGGCAAAAGCGATGGAAGAAGCAGCAAAAAATCCTACACCCGGAGGAACAGCAGCCGCAGGCGCAGGATTAGGTATGGGTATGGGCATGGGTATGATTATTCCTGGAATGATGCAGCAAGCAATGAATGCTGAAAAACAAAATCAACAGCAAGTAATGATAAAATGCCCTAATTGTGGAGCAATAATACCGGCAGACTCCAAATTCTGTCCAAACTGTGGTTACAAACTTGTTAAGGATACGCCGAAGATGATTGAGTGTCCAAATTGCCACAAGCAAATACCGGCGGATTCCAAATTCTGTCCAAACTGTGGTTATAAACTCGTAAAGAACGAGGGTGAAAATCAAACAAAGTGATACTTTTAGCAATTCTTCTTTTTTGGTTTGGATGTGGAACAATAAGTCTTATACTCCTCAAAAAAGAAGAACTTCCCCCCATTTATAAAGTTCTTCTTTTTATGGAAGGTCTCATAGGCCTTCTATTTATAGTTTTTCTCAAAGGAGGGAAAAATGAAAAGTAAAAGAATTTTTGCAATAACAATTATTGCAATTTTAACAATTTCAATTTTCATACCATTTAAAAATGCTTTTGCATCTTATAAATACAACGAATGGGATGTAAACATTGATGTATTGCGGAACGGAAACCTCAATATAAGGGAAGATGTCGTTTTGTATTTTGGATCACATGATGGGGGAAAAGCATACCACTGGTATAAGCGTAAAATTGATCTAAACAAAATAGGAAATATCGAGAATATCAGAGTATTTGAAGACAAAAACGGACAAGAAATTCCGTATAAACCTGGAAGTGGAACTCCAGGAACTTACAGGGCTTATAGGGAAGGAAATTCTGCATATATACAGGTAAATTTTGAAGCAAAAAATGTTGTTAAACACTTCATTATAACATACACCATAACAGGTGCTGCAAAGTATGGTACCATTTCATTCTACGAAAAGGACACTTTGTTTCAATTTTACGCAATTCCTCCTGGAAATGAAACAACGATAGATAAAGCAAAAGTTATTGTAAACTTGCCTGAAGGCGCAACAAAAGATCAGATAAAAGCCTGGGGCTGGGGTCTTCCAGTTGGAACAGGAAAGGTTACCATAGTAAGCGGAAACAAGGTTATATTCCAGGGAAGTGACATTGCTCCCGGGCAGTTTATAGGTGTTTCCGTGGTAATGCCAAAGGGTCTCATAATAATGCCCGAAGGTGTACAGGTACATCCTGGAAGTGCAGTAGACATATTAAAGAAACAAGCAGAAGAAAATGCAAGAAAAGCGAAAATTGCAGGAATAAAAGCACTAATAGGGTTTTTGCTTTTTATATTCATTATCGTATTTATGTTTCTGCAATGGTACAAAAAGGGTAGGGAATACAAAGTTCCTGAATTTGCCGAATATCTCCGTGAACCACCAAGCAACTTACCACCTGCCGTAGTGGGAGCACTTCTAAAACAAGGAGCCACCATAAAAGAAGTAATAGCAACAATTATAGATCTCGCCAACAGAGGCTACCTGAAAATGGAAGAGATAAAAGGTGGTTTACTGAAAAAAACAGACTTCGTATACACCCTTAACAGAGAGAAAAGCACTGAAGACTTAAAACCGTTTGAAAAGAAACTTCTTGAATATATGTTTGGAGATCTGGACTATGTAAAACTTTCCGATCTAAAATACAACTTTGCAAATTATCTACCAACACTGTACAAACTCATTGACCAGGAACTTGTCAAGCATGGGTTTTATGAAGGAGGTAGTCCTGTAAAGGTTAAAACGAAATATTTTGGTATAGGGTTTGCAATGATATTCTTTGGATTCTTCGGAATTACATTTGGAAGTGCAATAGGAATTTCATTTATTGCCTGGCCTCTTATTCTGGGCGGTGTTGTTGTTATGCTATTTGCAAACGCAATGCCAAGAAAATCACTAAAAGGAATGCAAGAACGTGCAAAATGGCTTGCATTTGAGCGATATTTGAAAGGGCTCTTAAAATACAAAAAAGCAGAAGAAGCAAAAGATAAATTTGCAAAATATCTCCCATTCGCTATAATATTCGGAATCGACCACAGGTGGATTAATGAATTTTCAAGAATAAAAGCACCTGCACCTGTGTGGTACGTACCTTACGGATACGATAATATGAATTACGGATACAGTGGAAGCGGAATGGCAAGCACACAAAGTTTCGGAGAAAGAACCGTTCCTTCACAAGGAATGGGTGGTGGGTTATCTAACTCCATGCAAGGATTTTCACTTGACGCAATATCTCACGGTTTAAACTCCCTTCTGAACAGTTCCGCAACTGTTTTCACTTCTACAAAAAGCTCTTCGTCTGGAAGTGGAGGTGGATTTTCAGGTGGAGGTGGATTCTCAGGTGGAGGTGGAGGAGGATCTTCCGCTGGATAATTCTTTAAATACTCAGGAGGTTTTATGAAAAAGAAAAAGCGTTCCTTGTTTGTAAAAATACTGGCAGGTTTTCTTCTTACAATTCTTGTAATTGTGATAGGTGCAGGAATTTTTGCTGGAATTTACATTGCTCAATGTGAAAAAGAACTTCCAGACATCTCTAAACTCTCCTACTCTCCAGAACAATCCTCACAGATTTTTGACTATAAAGGCAACCTTATAACAAATGTATATGCATTCGAAAACAGAGTTTACGTCCCACTAAACAAGATATCAGATATTGCTAAAAAAGCAGTAATTGCGGAAGAAGACGAGAGGTTTTATGAACATGGAGCGCTTGACTATAAAGGAATAATGCGCGCTTTGTTTCAAGATTTAAGACATGGGCGCATCGTACAAGGTGGTAGCACAATAACTCAGCAACTTGCAAGGAATCTATTCCTCACACAGAAACAAACAATAAGAAGAAAAATAAAAGAGGCCTTACTTGCTATAGAACTTGAAAAGAAATTCACCAAAGATCAAATTCTCGAAATGTATTTAAACGAGGTTTACTTTGGTGCTGGAGCATACGGCATAGAATCTGCAGCAGAAACATATTTTGGTAAACACGCAAGCGAACTCACACTTCCAGAAGCAGCAATGCTTGCTGGAATTATAAAAGCACCTTCAGACATCAACCCATTTGTAAACATGAAGGCGGCAAAAGAAGCCCAAAAAATCGTCCTTGCAAAGATGGCAGATGCAGGATATATCACCGAGCAGGAAGCAGTAAAAGCATACAACACACCCCTGAAATTTGCGGAAAAAAGGGAAGTAGGCGACAACATGGGCTATGTAATTGATTATGTTAAAGAAAAAGTTGCCGAAAAATTTGGAGAGAAAATGCTATATGAAGGTGGGCTTAAAATATATACCACAATCCACCCAGAACTCCAAAAAGCAGGAACAGATGCAATTAATAAAGTGCTAACTGATGCGGAAAACAAAGGTATCTTTCCAAAAGGAAAGAAAAATCACCTTGGAGTAATACAACCGCAATCTGCACTCACAGCAATAGATGTAAAAACAGGAGCAATCCTTGCAATGGTAGGTGGAAGGGACTATAACAACACAAAATACAACAGGACCCTTGCACTTAAACAGCCTGGCTCTTCATTTAAGATTTTTGATTATACATCTGCAATAGCATGCGGCTCTTTAACACCATCATCTATCATACTATCCGCTCCTTACAAGGTTAAAACAGTAACAGGAGTTTGGGAACCACACGAATGGATAGGTGAAAACAAATATTTCGGCAATATGAATGTGTACAGAGCGCTTGCATTATCTTCAAATATTTGTGCAGCAAAGGTATCGCAAAGAATAGGACTTAATACAGTGATATATTTTGCAAGAAAATTTGGCATTTCCACACCGTTAAAACCCTATCCATCAATAGCAATAGGAAGTTTTGAAGTAAAGCAACTTGAAATGGCAGACGCCTATGCTGTTCTTGGAGACAATGGAGTAAGACACCCTCCGTATATTATAGAAAAAATTGTCGCACCTAACGGTGAAGTTTTATATCAACACAAAGACAACTCTTACAGAGTGGTTTCTCCACAGGTTGCCTATATAATGAACAGGATATTCAGTTATGTTATGTCAACTGAAGTAAATGCAAGAATAAAAGGATTACCTGCTGCTGGAAAGACTGGAAGCACAGACAATTGGACTGACGCCTGGTTCGATGGATACACACCGAATATTTCGGTAAGCGTATGGGTTGGACCAGATTCAAAAGAGGTAACCTTCCCCGGCGTACTGAATGCTGGAATGCGTTTTCCTGCAATGATCTGGCATGAATTTATGCTAAAGGCGATGAATGAATTTCCAAAAGACGATTTTTCAAAGCCTAAAACAGGTTTAATACCTGCAAGAGTTTACGATAATACGGGTTACAGAACTAAAACAAATGAAAAGAACACAACAGTGTACAATTTCCTCCCGTATGCTGTTCCACCTATAGATATAAGGGATAACGGAGTCGTTACCGTAAAGATATGCAAAGATTCAGGACTACTTGCACCTCCAAATTGTCCACCAGACCTTGTAGTAGAAAAAACTTTTATAAAGGGAACACAGCCTACAAAAGTCGACCCAAGAAACTTTAATCCTAATCCTCCTCCAAATCCTAATCCTAATCCAGATCAAAACAATATAAAAGTGGTTTTCACAACGGATAAAGATGTTTATAAAAGTGGTGATTTTATAACACTTACCGCAAAATTAGAAAACATCAAAAACACTTCCGGAATTCGCGTAACATTTATTGTTTACAACTTACCTGTTGCAACACTTAAAAAACCTTCTTTTGACAAAACTTACCAGTTTAAAATAGTTGCAAATGTCCCGGGAAAAACAGTTGCAAAAGTTGTTGTTCAAGACTCTTTTGGAAATACACTTGCAAGCGCAGAAAAAGATATTATCATAGAAAACAATAATCCATAATATAAGAGGTGAATAGAAATGCTTGATCCTAATTTAATAAGAGAAAAACCTGATTTTGTAAAAGACGGCATCGCAAAGAAAGGTGCAGATCCTGAACTTATTGACAAATTTCTTGAAGTCGATAAAAAAAGGAAAGACCTTGTTAAAAAAACTGATTTGCTTAGACACGAGAGAAAAGAACTCTCACAAAAAATAGGTATGCTTCTTGCAAAGAAGGAAGATGTATCCGATCTAAAGGCAAGAGTAAAAGAAATTGCAACTGAAATCAAAACGCTTGAAAAAGAATTAACACAATATGAATCGGAGTATAAAGATATCTTACTGAGAATTCCAAATCTACCAGATGAGAGCGTTCATTCTGGAAAAGATGAAAGTGAAAATATTGTTGTGAAAAGATGGGGAGAAATCCCTGAATTTGGTTTCAAACCAAAACCTCACTGGGAAATCGCAGAAAACCTTGATATTATTGATTTTAAAAGAGGAGCAAAAATCTCAGGGGCAAGGTTTTACGTACTAAAAGGGCCTGGTGCTAAACTTGAAAGGGCGCTTATCTCGTTTATGATTGATCTACATACGGAAAAACACGGGTATAAAGAGATCTTTCCTCCGTTTTTAATAAATAGAGAGTCAATGATAGGAACAGGACAATTACCAAAATTTGAAGAAGATATGTACCATACAGATAAAGATGATTTGTTTCTTGATCCCACCGCGGAAGTCCCTGTAACAAATCTCCACAGAGACGAAATTTTAAAAGAGGAAGACTTACCAATAAAATACGTAGCTTACACTGCATGTTTCAGGCGAGAAGCAGGGGCAGCTGGCAGAGATACAAGGGGAATTATCCGGGTTCATCAATTCAACAAAGTTGAAATGGTAAAATTTGTAAAACCAGAAGAATCAATGAAACATCTCGAAGAACTTTTAGACAACGCAGAAGATGTATTGCGTGCTTTAAAACTCCCGTACCAACTTAAAAAGATGTGCACAGGAGATTTAGGCTTCACCGCAGCAATCAAATTTGATCCAGAAGTATATATGCCAGCACAGGATAAATATGTTGAAATTTCTTCCTGCTCTAATTTCAAAGATTTTCAAGCGAGAAGAGCAAATATAAGATATAGAACAAAAGATGGAAAATTGAGGTTTGTTCACACATTAAACGGTTCTGGGCTTGCTGTGGGCCGTACAATGGCAGCAATTCTTGAAAATTACCAGCAAGAAGATGGTTCAGTATTAATTCCCGAAGTATTGCAAAAATACATGGGAATTGATAAAATAACGCGGGAAAAATAATTTCTGGAGGGGTGGCCGAGTGGACGATGGCACCGCACTTGAAATGCGGCAGGTGATGAGCCTCGGAGGTTCGAATCCTCTCCCCTCCGCCAATTTTTAGCAATGTGGCAAATAGATGATTTAATTCATTATGCAATTCTTATCAGTTTCTACATATCAATTGGACTTGCAGGATCGTTTGGGAGAAAGGCAAAAAATTACTTCAAACTGAATATTATTTCGAAAGGAATCACTTTTATGCTTCTCACTATCCTTTCATACGCCACCGTATTCTATCTTCTCTACAAACTGTGCCATGGTTTTAATTTTTGGTTTTACTTCAGTGGAATTTTAATCGCAGCAGGACTGATCACTCATCTTTTGCTTCCACTTGAACGTTGGAGCGGAGTGATAAAAGAAAATCAAAGTGCACCAAAGAAATAGAGCATAATCAGGATATCCCGGAAAGATACCTTGCTTTGAATTCTGTATAGAACTCTTCAAAATAGTCACCTTCTATTGCCTTGCGAATATCAGAAATAAGACGGTGCATAAAAAACAGATTATGAATCGTCGCTAAACGAGGAGCAAGGTATTCTTTTGCTTTAAAAAGGTGATTAAGGTACGCCTTTGTAAAATTCTTACAGGTATAACATTCACATGTCTCTTCAATTGGAGTAAAATCCTCTTTATAGATTGCTTTCGTAATTTTGATTGGGCCGTCCAATGTGAAAAGTGTTCTATTTCTTGCAACACGCGTCGGCAAGACACAGTCAAACATATCAACACCCAACCTTACATATTCAAGAATACTTATAGGATCACCTACCCCCATAAGATAACGAGGTTTATCTTGGGGAAGGAGAGAAACAGTATAATCCACAAACTCTTTTGTAAGTTCTTTATCCTCACCTATACTAAGTCCACCTAAGGTAACGCCCTGAAAATTCATAGATAAAATTTCATTTACTGCTACCTTTCGGAGTTCTTTGTAAAAACCACCCTGTATCACACCAAACATCACTTGATCTTCCCTGCTTTTTACTGCAAAACTTCTTTTTGCCCAATCCAAAGTAATTTCAAGTTCTCTTTTTGTCGTGTCAAAATCAGATGGATAAGAACTACATATATCAAGAGGAATGATAATATCTGCACCTATTTTTTCTTCAATTTCAACAACTCTCTCAGGAGTAAAATAATGCTTTGAACCATCAATAAAAGATCGGAATTCTACTCCATCTCTCCTAATTTTTCTTATATCTCTCAAGGATAAGACCTGAAAACCACCACTGTCAGTAAGTATAGAATGTTTCCAATTCATAAACTTATGCAATCCGCCTGCCCTCTCAATGGTGTCTGCACCGGGCTGAAGATAAAGGTGGTATGTATTCCCAAGGATTATTTTGAAACCTATATCTTCCACATCAAGAGAAGACAATGTTTTAACAGTTGCCTGTGTTCCAACAGGCATAAACACAGGAGTTTTAACTTTTCCGTGAGATGTCTCAAATTCGGTAAGCCTTGCCCTGCTATTTTTACTCTGCTTTAAAACCTTAAAATTTATATTCATATTTCACCTCAACTTTTCAAATTATGAGCATCGCATCACCAAAACTATAAAATCTGTAATGCTCTTTTACAGCAATTTTGTATGCTCTTAATGTAAATTCTTTTCCTGCAAACGCAGACACAAGCATTAAAAGTGTAGTTTTAGGAAAATGAAAATTTGTAATAATGGCATCGGTAATTTTAAATGGATATCCAGGTTTTATAAATAGGCGTGTTTTTCCCCTTAATGGCTTTAGCACACCGTTGTGAGCAGATGCAGTTTCAAGTGTTCGCACAACCGTTGTGCCACAAGCAAACACCCTACCACCTTTAGTTTTAGCATTATTTACAATTTCTGCAGTCTCTTCTGGAACTTCAAATTCTTCTTCATGCATTTTGTGTTTCTCGATAATTTCTTCCTTTACAGGCTTAAATGTTCCAAGCCCTACATGAAGTGTCACATAAGCAATTTTTACTCCAGAACTCTCAAGTTCTGATAGGAGTTCCTTTGTAAAATGAAGTCCAGCAGTGGGAGACGCAACTGCTCCTTCTTTTTCAGCAAAAACTGTCTGATACTCACTTTCATCCGTGAGTTTACCTTTTATGTACGGGGGAAGTGGTACATTTCCAATCGCTTCCAGAATTTTCCGCATTGAAAGACCATTTTTAGAAAAAAACCGAACAACATTTTCCCCACCTAAATTTTTTTCAACCACCTCTGCATAAATCTCAGGATTTTTATTTACAAAAATTTTATCGCCAACGTGAATCCTTTTATTCGGACGGGTAAGTGCCTTCCATTCATATTCGCCTACCTGCCGAAGGAGAAAGATTTCTCTCTTGCCACCGGTTTCTGGGTTTACTCCCTTGATCCTTGCTCTAATCACCTTAGTATTGTTAAGTACAAGAACATCTCCTTTTTTAAAGAATTTTTTTATTTCAAAAAATTTGAGATGCTCGATCTCTTTATTATCACGGTGGAGAACCATAAGACGTGCATGGTCACGCGGGTAAATTGGGTGCTGAGCAATCAGCCCTTCAGGTAAAACATAGTCAAATTCCTCTATTCTCATTTCAGAAACGGTGTAATTATCTCCATAACTTTTGTTTTTAAGAATGGAACAACAACAGAGCCTGTATGATAAAACACAGAGTTTTCTATCTGTGAAACAATATTTGCATTCCCTAAGTGCAAATACCCAACAGAAACAACAAGCACCTCCGCAATAACAAAAAGAATAACAAAAGCAATAACAACGCGGAACACAGCTCCAAAAAATGCATCAACCCACTTCAAAAATGGACTTACCCTAAATGCCTTTCTCACCAGTACACCTATTATGCGAAAGACTATAACAATGAGAATAAATATTAAAACAAACGTGATACCTATAAGCACACTGTTTGCAACTCCATTCACTATGAATTGCTTTACGGTAAGCGAAGAGCCAGTTTGAGCATTTTTAAGAAGAAAATTTTTAATAAAATCTGGAAGGTGCATGGCAGAAAAAGCCATATTAAGATTCCGGGAAGTTGCAGGAAGCGATGCAATGGACTGCGGAATGGAAAAAAGTTGCGAAAGTTTTGGCGTTAAATACGCTTTTATATGCAAATAACCATCAAGGACTGGAGCAAACTTGGAAGCATTCCATTCAGCAACAAACCAGCCAAAAACAAGACCAGCCAGATCAAAGAGCGGTACTATTATACCACCCCTTACCCCTTTTATTAGTTCGATAAGGAGAATTATAAAAACAATTAAATCCACATAATTAATGTTGTTCATAGAACTAATTTTAACGATATAAAAAACTTTTTCAATACAATAAACTAACGAATTGCATACTTCTTAAATTGGAACATACTATTTCTAAAACCTTCCGCAACAATCTCAGTTCCCCGCTCCGTGTTTTTTACAGAAATTACATTTGCAACTCCATAGATGGCAGAAACAACATCCTGTCTGCTGTATGGAATAAGCAATGTAAGTTTAACATACAGGGAGGAAATTTTATTTCTGATTTTATTTTTCAGTTCCTCAATACCTTCACCTTTAAGCGCAGAGATAAAAACTGCTTCTGGAAATTTGTTTTTTAGAAATAGAAATTTTTCAGCAGATATCTTATCAATCTTATTGAACACAAGAATTCTTGGAATATTAAAAGCCCCAAGTTCGTTTAGTGTTTTCATAACAGACTCAATTTTGCCAGAAAAATCTGGAGAAGATGCATCAACAACATGAAGGATAACCCAGGCATCAAGAATCTCTTCAAGAGTTGAATGAAATGCGTATATAAGCATCGGTGGTAAATCTCTTATAAATCCAATTGTATCAACAAAAAGAACTTTTTTATTTTCGGAAAGTTCCCCTTCCCTTACAAGTGTATCTAATGTGGAAAAAAGCATATTCTCAACGTATGCGTCAGGCTTAGTAAGTTTGTTAAGAAGAGTAGATTTTCCGCTATTTGTATATCCGGCAATTGCAATGATAGGGATTTTACTCTTTCTCCGTTTCTTCCTCCTGAGTTCACGCTGTTTTGCAATTTCTTTTAATTTCTTTTCAAGAGTATTTATCCTTTTTTCAATATATCTTCTTTTTAGTTCTGTCCGCTTCTCTCCCGGCCCTTTAAGGCCGATCTCAGAACCAGTTTGCTGATCAAGATACATTCCACTATGAACAATCTCTGGAAGGTGCATTTTGAGTTGAGAAAGTTCTACTTGCAACTTTGCTTCTTTTGTTCTTGCACGCATTGAAAAAATCATAAGAATTAAATGAGGCCTATCAATCACCGGGACACCTACTTCCTTTGTGAGATTCCGCAACTGTAAATAAGTGAGTTTTGTATCAATAAACACTAAATCCGCATTCAGAAGTTTTACAATTTGCCTGAGTTCATTAACTTTACCCTTACCCAGGAAATAAGCATAATTCGGTGTCCTTACAACCTGGGTTGCTTCTCCAACTATTTCTATCCCAAGTGTTTCAATAAGGAGTTTAAACTCTTCAAAAGAGTCGTCAGAAATCTCTCTAACGCCAGATTTTATAACCTCAACGGAAATTGCTTTTCTCTTTTCCCCTTCCACCTATGAAGCCTTCCTGCGCGGAGGAAACAAAATCCAACTGATAAACGAACTTATCAGGGAAAGAAGTATTGCACCAATCATTGCATCCCAGAAAGAAGAAATCTTAAAACCAAAATCAAACGCTGCTACAATTTCAAGAACAAGCCCGTTTACAACGAACAGAAAAATCCCAAGCGTAATAATATCTATTGGAAGAGAAACAAATATCAAAACAGGCTTTACAATTGCGTTGCATATTCCAAGCAAAATCCCAGCAAGAACGAGACTCCACAAACTGTCAAACTTGAAACCGTGCAATATTCTGCTGACAAGAAAGAATGAAACAATATTAACCATCCACGAACCCAACACTCTCATTAATCATCAACTCCTGTTTTTATCAAGTATAACAGAACCGTGCAATTTCGTAAAATGTTTCTTTGCAAAACGGTGAGATTCATCTCTAATCCTCTGTAAAAGTTTCAATACATTAGATCGCTTAGAGAGTTTTATTGGTTCATCGGAATATTCCGTAAAAATGAGTTCTTCTTTTTTTGCAAGTGAGGCAATTTCGACATCTACGTCTAATAACCTTTTAATTCTTATTGCAGAATCAAGTTGTCCTTTACCGCCATCAATAAGAAGAAGGTCAGGCATTCTTTCAGAAAAAAGTTTATCTCCTTTCCTCTTAAAACGTCTATAAAGAACCTCTTTTAACATTGCAAAATCGTTAGGTCCTTCTGTATATTTTATTTTAAAAATTCTGTACTGTTTCTTGTCTGGTTTACTATTTGTGAAAACGACCATCGAGCCTACTGAATCCTTACCTGAGATATTTGAAATGTCATATCCTTCTATCCTGACTGGAAGCCTTTTAAGGTTAAGTACTTTCTGGACTTCTTCCAAAAGAGTTTTTTCCTTTAACATTTTTCTTTTTTCAAGATAGTTTTCCAGATTTATGCGAGCGTTTTCTTTTGCCATTGCCAGAATACTCTTCTGAATTTTTCCGCGAGGAACAGATATCTTAATGTCTGTATGAAAATGTTGTGAGAGAAAGTTTTCAAGATCCTTAACGTTTGCACTTTTTTCTTCAACATAAATCTTACTAAAATTACCGTGAAATGGATTTTGAAACAAAAATTCCTCTATAATCTTTGACGGCTCACTCCCAGACGGAACTTTCAACACAAATGGATAAGAAGAAACAACCTTTCCCTCCCTAACACCAATTTTTACTACAACTGCATAATTCCTTTTCCTTGCAGTCGCAAAAATATCAAAAGAAACCCTTTTATCTGCAATAACACGCTGCTTTTCCATAACGGATAGTATCCCCTTTATCTGATCCCTGTATATCGCCGCTTTTTCAAATTCTAAATTTCTCTTTGCATATTCCATATTTCTGTAAAGTTCCGAAAGGACCTTTTCAGAATTGCCTTTAAGAAAATCCTTTAAACCATTAACTATTTTCAAATATTCTTTCTCAGAGACCTTACCCGCACATGGGGCAACACACAAACCAAGATGATACAAGAGGCATGGTTCAATTATTCTTTCTCGTTTTATTTTTACATTACATGTTCTCACAGGAAATATCTTTCTTATCGCTTTTATTGTCATATCAATTGCTTTACCATGCGGAAATGGACCAAAGTATTCTCCGTTCTTTCCATTAATCCTGTAAACCTTCAAAAGACGTGGAAACTTATCATCTGTAATTTTAATGTAAGGATAGTTTTCGTCATCAACAAGTCTTATATTATACTTTGGGCGATGCTTTTTTATGAGATTATTTTCAAGTAAGAGCGCTTCTTCCTCTGAATTTGTCACAACAAATTTTACAGTTTTTATTTTTTCAGAAAGTGCGTGCGTTTTGATATCTCTTGGTTTAACATACGATGAAACACGTTTCCTCAGAGATTTTGCTTTTCCTATATACAAAACTTCCCCTTTCTCTCCCTGCATCATATAGACACCAGGAAGAAGGGGAAGCAAGTTTATCTCGTCTGGAAATTTTACACTATTTTGCATAATCTGTGTAACGGGTCTCTCTTACAACCGTTACCTTTATTATGCCTGGGTACACAACCTCCTCCTCGATTTTTTTTGCAACATCATGAGATATTTTTGAAGCGAGTTGTTCGTCCACTTCTGAAGGATTAACCATAATTCTTACTTCTCTTCCTGCCTGAACAACAAAAGCCTTTTTAATTCCCGGAACAGACATAGCAATCCTTTCTATCTCTTCAAGGCGTTTTATGTACATCTCAAGGTTTTCCCTTCTTGCCCCAGGTCTCGTTGCAGAAAGAGTATCCGCAATTTGAACTATTACATCAAGTGTTGTCTCAGGCTTTACTTCGTTGTGGTGTGCAGCAACAGCATGAACTACAAGTGGATTTTCTCCATATCTCTTTAAAAGGTCAGCACCGACAAGAGCATGTGGTCCCTCAATTTCACTTCCCATCACCTTACCTATATCATGTAAAAATGCTGCTCTCTTCGCAAGCGTAACATTTTCACCAAGTTCAGAGGCAATAATACCCGCTATTGTGGCAGATTCTATTGAATGTTGCAATAAATTCTGTCCAAAACTCGTTCTGAATTTCATTTTTCCTATGAGTTTCTTAATTTCAAGCGGCACTCCATGAACTGAAACTGAGAGAAGTGCTTCATCTGCTTCCTTCAAAATCATCTGTTCAACTTCTTCTTCTGCTTCCTGAACAAAATCCTCAATACGAGCAGGGTGAATCCTTCCATCAATAATAAGATGCTCCAGGGCATGTTTTGCAACTTCTCTTCTTATCGGATCAAAGCAGGAAAGTGTAACTGCCTCAGGTGTATCGTCTACAAGAATATCCACTCCAGTGAGTGTTTCAAACGTCCTTATATTTCTTCCTTCACGTCCAATGATCCTTCCCTTCAAATCCTCAGATGGCAACGGCACAACTGACACTGTTGTTTCTGAAACATAGTCTGTGGCACATCGTTCCATTGCCTCTGATAAAATTACTTTTGCCTTTTCCTGAACATTCGTTTGAAGTTCTTCCTCCATTTCTTTTAACCGTTTCGAGTATTCAAGTTGAAGTTCTTTTTCCATATTGTCAAGCACAACCTTTTTTGCTTCTTCCTGTGTAAGCCCGGCTACTTTGTAAAATTCTTCTTCAATTTCTCTAAGTTTTTCTTCGGCAAGTTTTCTTAAATGCTCTATCTCCTGCTCACGTTTGAGAAGTTCCTTTTCTTTATGCTCAGCAGCATTTACCTTACGCTCTGCAAGTTCTTCTTTTCGTAAAAGCCGGGATTCAATTTCCTGAATCTGCCTCTGTTCTTCCTTTATTCTATTTTGAAGTTCCGCCTGTCTGCGTTCCATTTCTTCTTTCATCTGGATACGCATTTCTCTACGTTCGGCTTCTATTTCTTTTTCTGCTTCTTCTTTTCTCCGCTTAGCATATTCATCTATTGATCCTATCTTGGTTCTGTATATGTATCCCTGAAATATAAAACCAAGAACAAAACCTATTGCAAGCATAGCAATACTTATTACCAGATATAAAAAGTACGGTATCTGCATATTCCGCATAAATCCTCACCTCCTATTGTTTCAGTTCAGCGAGGACTTCCCTAACAATATGCGACCTATAACCTTTACTTAAAAGATAATTGCCGATTTTATCAGGAGGCCTTTTGGAGATTAAAGAAAAGGCATTCCCCTTCTCTTTGTCTTCCGAATATAACGAATCGAGCAATTCTCGAACCGCATTCTGTTTCAAGCCTCTCTTTGAAAGTTCATCTAAAACTTTCAAATAACCGTATTTTTTAATAAAAGCATATTTACGAATAATTCTTTCAGCGTACCGCATATCATTAAGGAGTTCCCGCTCCAGCAATTTTTCAATTGTATCTTCAATCTCTTTTTCATCGTATTTCTTCTTTAATTTTTCTTTGAGTTCATATATCGAGTAATCCCTTCTCGAAAGAAGTCTTAATGCATAATTAAAAGAGGAAACACTATTTTTCTTCTTTTTGTTCCTTCGGGAAGAATTTCTCATTCACTTCTTTCCTCACCTTTTCAAAAAGGTCGGGATGCCCGGTAAGGAAAGCAATTGCATTGTCTCTTCCCTGGCCCAATTTTACATCACCATAAGAGTAGTAAGAGCCAGATTTTTTCACAATGCCTTCCCTTACGGCAATGTCAAACAGATCTGCATCTTTGGAAACACCTTTCCCAAAAATAAGATCAACAATTGCCTCTCTGTATGGAGGAGCAATTTTATTTTTCACTATTTTAATTCTCAACCTGTTTCCTATAACAGTTCCGTGATCTTTGATACTTTCCACACGCCTTATATCGAGCCGCACAGAAGAGTAAAATTTCAGCGCTCGCCCACCGGGTGTAACCTCCGGGTTTCCAAAAACAATGCCTATTTTCTCTCTTAACTGGTTGATAAAAATCACACACGTTTTTGATTTACTTATGGAACCCGTGAGTTTCCTCAGCGCCTGAGACATAAGCCTCGCCTGAACACCCATAAAGGAATCTCCCATATCCCCTTCAAGTTCTGCTTTTGGAACAAGTGCAGCAACAGAATCTAAAACAACGATGTCAACAGCCCCAGAACGCACAAATGTATCAATAATTTCAAGTGCCTGCTCTGCATAGTCAGGCTGGGATATAATAAGATCATCTATGTTAACTCCAAGGCTTGCTGCATATTCGGGAGAAAATGCATGTTCCACATCAACAAAGAGTGCTTTTCCACCATTCCTCTGGGCATTTGCCACCGCTTCAAGTGCAAGTGTTGTTTTTCCAGTTCCTTCCGGGCCATATATCTCTATAATTCTCCCGCGCGGAAATCCTCCCGCTCCGAGCGCAATATCAAGGGATAATATACCCGTAGGTATTACCTCAACGGAAAGGTGGGATTTCTTATCTCCAAGACGCATTACGGAACCCTTGCCAAATTCCTTTTCAACCTGAGCCATTGCAAGTTTCAATGCATTTTCCTTATTTATTTTATCTTTATCCACCATAATGAATACCTCTCTTTAAATTATTTTATCTCACTTTTATTATAGTTAATTTCTAACCGAAATCAAATTCTGCAATATGTTGATAGATAGGCCCATTTTTTGTTAAAGTGCTTTTTACAAGCAAAATTCCTGTTGCTTCAACATCTTCACTTTTAAACTGAGGGAGATTAAACCGCTTTAAATCAACATATCCATTCTTTACGCGCCCAAGAGTAAGATGAGGTATATAACTTTTTTCTTTTTTAAATCCAAGTGGTCCGAACAGATCATCAACCCTTTCCATAAGAGAAACTATTTTTTTACCATTACGAACACTCACAAATATAACTCTTGCACGGCGAATATCAGGAAAAGCATCTATTCCTGAATATTGAAAACTAAAATGAGAAGTTGTCTCTGCTATTTTAGAAAGATAAAATGAAACATCTTCTTTTGTTTCCATTGATGTCTCACCCAAAAATTTCAACGTAAGGTGCAAATTTTCCTTCTCTACCCACTTCACACCAGAAACAGTGTGCATCAAACTTTTTTCGTACGAGAATATTTTTCCTTTATCGAGATTTGTTTTGAGAGCGATAAATAATCTCATATTTTCACCTCACCGTATAAACTCTTCTCATCATATCCATTTATAACAGCAGTTAAAATTTCACCCTCACCTGCATTTCCTTTTATAAGAATGTAATCATCTATCTCTGGAGCATCGAAAATTGTCCTTCCAACAAACATCTCCACCTGATCTTCAAAATAGTCAATAATAACTGGCAACTCTTTTCCTTTCATTGAATCGAATTTATCCATGTTCAATCTGTACTGCAACTCTAAAATTTGATCAAGCCTATCCTGTTTTTCTTCTTCATCAATCTGATCTTCCATATCAAAACTTTCAGTGCCCTGTTCTCTCGAAAACGCAAAGACACCCAAATGTTCAAACTTCACTTCTTCTATAAACTTGAGAAGTTCTTTAAAGTCTGATCTGGTTTCACCGGGAAAGCCGGTTATTACAGTTGTTCTCACAGCAATTCCGTGTGCCTTCAATGAGTATATAAGATTCCTGATAAAAGTAGAATCTCCAATTCTGTTCATACGCTTCAAAACTCTATCACTTATATGCTGAATTGGAACGTCAATGTAAGGCACAGTTTTGTTGTGCGGTGCAGCAATATATTCAATTAACTCTTTTGAAATTTCAGAAGGGTATGTGTATAAAATCCTGATCCATTCAATTCCTTCAACTTTTTCAAGCGCTTCAAGAAGTTGCAACAGACTATTTCTTCCGTAAATATCAATTCCGTACTGTGTGGTATCCTGAGCAATTAAGATAAGTTCCCTTACGCCGTTTTCGGCAAGATTTTTTGCCTCGTTAATGAGGAAATCCATAGGGAAACTATGGACTTTGCCTTTTATTTTAGGTATGAGACAGAACGCACACTTATGGTTACACCCATCAGCAATTTTTAGATATTCGTAATGTGGAAGTGTGATCTGTAATCTCGGAGGTACAAGTTGTTCAAAACTTTTGGAGAGAATTATCTTTTTTCCGTAAAATGCCTCTGTTATTGCATTGAGATCGTTTGTTCCTGTTATTGCATCAATTTCTGGAAATTTTTCAATTAGACGCTTTCCGTAGAGAGCAGGATAACATCCAGAAACAACAATTTTCTTAATCAAACCCTTTTTCTTTTTTTCGATAAATTCTCTTATTACAGATTCTGCTTCTTCACGAGCCGATTGAAGAAATGCACAGGTATTTATAATAACAGAATTTGCTTCATTTATATCAAATGTAATGTTTATCTCATTTTTTAAAAGATTACCCAGAAGTCTTTCGCTATCAACAATATTCTTCGGGCAACCGAGACTCACAATTCCAACTGGCTCAAAGTTCCTCATGGAGATTTATATTCCACCTCAACAACTCTCTTATCCTTACTTACCACCCCTTCATCTTTCCCATTAACAGTAACATAAGCATGCATCGCATTGCCATAAAGAATTTTTATGTATTTTTTCCCAACAAACGTTTTTGATTGCCCTTTATACAGCATCAATTGTGTATATTTTCCATCAATTGTAACTCCAAGCCAGCACTTTGAATCCACCGTTACAGTCACTTTTATGCCTTCCGGCTTTTTTTCACTGGAGATATTTTCATTCTTGGTTTCAGGTGGATTTTTCTTTTCAGAAAGTGGTGTCTTTTCCGAAGAATTGCTTTGCGAAGGAGTTTCCACATTCTGATTGTTTACAGAAGGCTTTACGTTTCTCATATGAGAAAAGGCAAATATTGCAGTAATGAAGAGAATAATAACTACAACAAACACAGAAATTAAAAACGGGAATTTGCTCTTTGTTTCTTCTTTATTTAAAATTTCCGGATGAACTTCCTCAGGAAATAAATCCTTATACGCAGACACAAGAGGCTCTGGATCAATACCCAGAGCCTCGGCATACTTTCTTATGTACGCTGCAATGTACCCATCGTAGCGCGGAAATTCGTTATTCTCTATCTGCTCAAGGTAAAACTCCCTGATGAGAGTTTCCTTTGCAATGTCTGAAAGCGAAAGCCCCCGTTTTTCACGCTCTTTTTTTAAAATCTCACCGATATTTACACCCTCATGTTTCAAGAGCTATCTTTAATGCCTCCTCAACATTGTCGATCAGCACAAACTTCAATTTTTTCTTGGCAGCCTTTGGTATCTTTTCCAGATCTTCCTTATTCTGCTTTGGAAGAACTATTGTGGTGATACCAGCTCTGTATGCACCAAGCACTTTTTCTTTTATTCCACCAACAGGAAGAACTCTACCCCTTAACGTTATTTCACCAGTCATTGCAACATCTTTGCTAACCTTTTTCTCAGTAAGAATTGAAACAATTGCAGTGAAGATAGTGACACCCGCCGAAGGACCTTCCTTTGGTACAGCACCTTCAGGTACATGAATATGAATATCATACTTTCCATAGAAATCTGGATCTACGCCGAGTTTTTTTGCATGTGCACGCACATAACTCAAAGCAGCCTGAGCACTTTCTTTCATTACATCTCCAAGTTGTCCAGTGAGGATAAGATTTCCTTTACCTTTCATTTTCGTTGCTTCAATGTAAACAATATCACCGCCAGCCTGAGTTACAACCATTCCACATACAACGCCTATCTGACTCTTCTTCTCCTGCATGCTTGTAAAGAATATTGGATTTCCAAGGTATTTTTTAAGATTTTTAACTGTAATTTCTACACCAGATTTACCTTTTTCCACCTTTTCCTTTGCAACCTTTCTCATCACTCTCATTATTGCACGCTCAAGGTTTCTCAATCCTGCTTCTCTCGTGTATTCACGAATTAATTTAAATAATGCTTCATCTGTGAACTTAACATCATCTGATTTAAGTCCATGCGCCTTGAGTTGCTTTGGAATAATAAACTTTTTTGCAATTTGAACTTTTTCTTCATCTATATATCCGGGAAGTGAGATCACTTCCATTCTATCCAGAAGTGCCGGTGGAATGGTGTCCACAATGTTGGCAGTAGTTATGAATAATACTTCAGAAAGGTCAAATGGAAGTTCTATGTAATGATCGGAAAAAGCATTGTTTTGTTCTGGATCAAGTGCTTCAAGAAGTGCAGCAGTTGGATCTCCTCTAAAATCTGCTCCAACTTTGTCAATCTCGTCAAGCAGAAAAACAGGATTCTTAACACCAGCCTGCTTTATTCCCTCTATTATCCTTCCCGGCATTGCACCGACATATGTTCTTCTATGTCCTCTTATTTCGGCTTCGTCCCTTATACCGCCAAGAGAAACATGAACAAATTTTCTGCTAAGTGCTTCAGCAATGGAACGTCCAAGTGAAGTTTTACCAACACCAGGAGGCCCCACAAAGCAAATAATAGGACCTTTTATATTCCTGGTTAATTTCTTTACAGCGATAAGTTCCAGAATTCTTTCCTTAACATCTTTCAAATCGTAGTGGTTCTTATCAAGAATTTGTCGCGCTTTCTTTATATCAATTCTATCTCTCGTTCTTTTCTCCCAGGGAAGTTCAATAAGCCAATCAAGATAAGTCCTTATTACTCCACTCTCCGGACTCATCACAGGTGTTTTTTTAAGCCGTTCAAGTTGCTCTTCAATTTTTTCTTTCACATAATCCGGGTATTTACGACCCTTCATCTTCTTTCTGTACTCACCAATTTCACCTACATCTTCGCCAACTTCACCTAATTCTTTTTCTATTTCCTTTAATTTCTCCCTGAGGAAGTATTCTTTTTGACTCTTTTCAATTTTATTTCTCACTTCATCATCTATCTTACGGCTTAACTCAAGGACCGTCACTTCCCTTTCCAGGATTTGTGCGATTTTTTGTAATCGCTCAGTAACATCAATAGTTGAAAGAATTTGCTGTTTTTCCTCCACGCCTATAAAAAGGTTTGCAGCCACCATATCGGCAAACCTTCCCGGATCTTCTGTGGTAGAAAGTGAAATAATAAGATCCTGAGGAACTTTTTTGTTTAAATCAGAGTAAATAGTAAATTTTTCAAGAATAAGTCGTATGAGGGCTTCCTGTCTAAGACTTTTTTCACCAGATTCTTTTTCAACAGGTTCCACATCTACTTTCCAATAATCACCCTCTGTATAAAACCTTTTAATCTTAACCCTCTGGATTCCTTCAACAAGAATTCTGTAAGTACCATCAGGAAGTTTTAGTATTTGAAGAATCTCTGCACCAACTCCAATATCATAAATATCCTCTTCTGTTGGTTCTTCAACTATGCCCTTTTTCTGAGTTGCAAGAACGATCATTTTGTTCTGAGTAAGGGCTTTTTCAATCGAAGCAATAGATTTTGGTCTACCCACAAGAAGGGGTATCACCATATAAGGAAAAATAACAATATTTCTTAAAGGAATAAACGGTGCTTCCGAAAGTTCCCATTTCTTTTCCATATTACCTCCTATGCAGTTTTTCTAATGTAAGTTCTTTTACCGGTTGTATCAAGTAGAACAACTTCTTCTTTACCAGCAAGAAATTCTTTCGTAATTATGCACTTTTTCACTTCATTTTTCATAGCAGGAAGTTCGTACATCAAATCAGTCATCGCCTGTTCCATAACAGATTTTAAACCTCTTGCACCTATTTTTAATTCAAGAGCTCTATCTGCAATGTATCCCAATGCAGATTCTTCAAATTCAAGATCAATTCCATCAAGCGCAAAAATCTTTTTATACTGCTCGACAAGAGAATTTTTAGGCTCGTATAGAATTTTTATGAGTTCCTCTCGTGTAAGCGCTTTAAGACGCGCTACAACAGGAAAACGTCCAACAAACTCCGGAATCATCCCAAATTTTACAAGATCATGTGGCATAATACGAACCTTTGAAAGATCTATCTGCTCGGATTCTGCAAATCCAATTTTTCGCTTGTTTATTCTCGCAGCAAGAATATCATCAAGCCCCTCAAAAGTACCGCCAGCAATGAAAAGAATATCTCTCGTATTTACCTTTATGAATTCCTGATAAGGGTGCTTTCTTCCGCCAGCAGGAGGCACATTAGCCACTGTACCTTCAACAATTTTCAGGAGTGCTTGTTGCACACCCTCACCTGACACATCTCTTGTAATAGATGGGTTTTCGCTTTTTCTACCAATCTTATCAATTTCATCAATATAAACAATGCCCTTTTCTGCTTTCCTTACATTGTAATCTGTAAGTTGCAAAAGGCATTGTATAATCGTTTCCACGTCTTCGCCGACATATCCCGCCTCGGTAAGAGAAGTTGCATCTGAAATAGAAAGAGGAACGCCTATTATCTTAGAAAGTACTCGAGCAAAAAGAGTTTTACCAGAGCCTGTGGGCCCTATCAGTAAAATATTGCTTTTCTCTATATTAATATCATCATTGTTTGCAAATATCCGTTTGTAATGATTGTATGCAGCAACTGAAATAATTCTCTTTGCTTCTTCCTGACCTATTATATACTCGTCAAGTTTTTTGTGTATTTCGTGCGGAAGAGGTAATTCTTTGAGGTTTATCTTTATTCTCTCCGATTCATTTGACTTTATGAGTTGATATGCTTTCTTTATACAATCCTCGCATATGTAAACACCATTAGGTCCTGCTATGAGTTTACCTGCTTCATTATATTTTTTCCCACAAAATGAGCAACGAGGTTCTTTTATATCGTCCACTAACCTTTATCACCTCCGGATTTTACAGAACGTGTAATGATTTTGTCAATAATGCCGTACGCCTTAGCGTCTTCCGGCGTCATATAAAAATCTCTCTCTGTATCTTTCTGCACTTTCTCTAATGGTTGGCCCGTGTGCAGCGAAATGATTTCATTACCCATCTTCTTTATTCTTAAAATTTCCTTTGCCTGGATTTCCACATCAGTTGCCTGCCCCTGTGCACCTCCCCAGGGTTGGTGTATCATAATCCTTGAATGAGGTAATGCATAACGCTTCCCTTTTTCACCAGCAGCAAGAAGAATAGCAGCAAGAGAGGCTGCCTGCCCAAGGCAAATAGTGGAAACGGGCGCCTTTATGTACTGCATTGTATCGTAGATAGCCATACCCGGTATAACCTCACCACCAGGGCTATTGATGTAAAGGTATATGTCAGCAGTGGGATCCTGCGCTTCTAAAAAAAGCATTTCAGCAACAATTAAGTCTGCAACCTGCCCATTTATCTCCCCGGTCAAAAATATTATTCTGTCTTTAAGTAAACGGGAGAAGATATCATAACTTCTTTCTCCCCTTCCTGTTTCTTCAATAACAAAAGGAACAATTGCCATATTAATCATCTCCTTCTTTAATTATAGCACGTTCTTTTAAGAAAGAAACTGCTTTGTTCCTCAAAATCTGGTCTTCTATTATTCTCTTTGCCTCTTCTGAAAGTTTTGCTTTCTTTTTGTCTATATTTTGACTATCCAAAAATTTTTCAAATTCTTCTTTTATCTCGTCTTCACTAACTTTTATGTTCTGTTTTTCTATAATATATCGTAAAATCAAATCCTTTTTTATATCCTGAGCAACTGCTTTTTTAACCTCTTCTTTAAACTCTTCCATTGTCTTTCCTTCAGACTTTAAAATATCCTCCATTCTTACTCCATACTTCATATATCGCTCTTCCAAACTTTTTATTCTTGATTCTGTCTGTTCTTCAATAAGTTTCTGCGGAAGTTCAACTTCGAGGTTTTCTGAAAGAATAGAAAGCGCTTCGTTTCCCTTTTCCTCTTCCAGCTGAAGTTTTCTATTTTTAAGTGCTTCTTCCTCAATACGCTTTTTCATATCCTCAAGGTCTTCAAATCCAGCATCTTTTGCAAGGTTATCATCAATGTCTGGCACATTTTTCTCCTTAACTGAAACAACTTTTACAGAAACAGACATATTCTCCGACTTCACAGTAAATTCATCGCCTGCTTTTTTTCCAACAACCTGTTCATCAAAATCTCCCACAAACTGCTTCTTTCCAACTTCCAACGAAACAGTTTTCCAATCAGCATTTTTCACATTCTCAATTTTGTATTCAACTTCTACAAGGTCTCCTTCTTTTGCTCCTCTTTCCACTGGTTTAATTTCCGTAAACGTATTTTGAAGATCTTTAAGTTTCTTTTCAACCTCTTTATCTATGCCGGTTTTGTCAAATTTTACCTCTATCTTTTCCGGTATTTCAATGTTAATCTCCGGCAGGAACTCTACCGTAAAAGTTAAAACAAGTTCATTTTCATCAATTTTTTCAAGTTTAACATCAGGGCGAACAACCGGTTCAATATTTTCCTTTTCCAACACTTTTTCAAGGTTTTCTCTCATCAAAAAATCTATTGCATCTTCAAGCAATCTTCCCTCACCAACAAACGGAGCACCAATTTCATAAGGAGCCTTACCTTTTCTAAAACCGGGCACCCTTACACGCCTGGATAATTCCTTGTATGCTTCTCTCTTTGCTTTTTCTATTTCTTCTCTACTGTTCTTTGTTTCAAAAACGATTTTTGCGTTTGTTTTCTCTTTAACTTTATAATCCATATCCTGCTCCTTTCAATATAAAAATGGTGCGAAGGGCGGGACTTGAACCCGCATGGGTTTCCCCACTGGATCCTAAGTCCAGCGCGTCTTCCAATTCCGCCACCCTCGCACTTTCCTCGTTTTTCTTCCCATAAAAAATGGTGGGTCCTGCGGGACTCGAACCCGCAACCCACGGATTAAGAGTCCGTTGCTCTACCAATTGAGCCAAGGACCCACCTTGATGAAACGTGGCGCGCCTAGCAGGAGTCGAACCCGCAACCAACGGATCCGAAGTCCGCCGCTCTATCCATTGAGCTATAGGCGCTCCCCTTTCCTGGTGCGCCCAACAGGATTTGAACCTGTGGCCTGCGGATTAGGAATCCGCCGCTCTATCCTACTGAGCTATGGGCGCAAACTCACCTGCCTCATTACCCTGGGGTGGGTGAGGAGACTCGAACTCCCAACAACCGGATCCACAGTCCGGTACTCTAACCGTTGAGCTACACCCACCATCATATGGCGCGCCCAGCCGGATTCGAACCAGCGACCGACGGATTAGAAATCCGTTGCTCTATCCTGCTGAGCTATGGGCGCAGCCGTTCTCTGGTCGGGGCGAGAGGATTTGAACCTCCGATCTCATGGTCCCAAACCATGCGCGTTACCAAACTACGCCACACCCCGCACAAAGATATTTTATAGATAACTGTTAAAAAATCAATACCAAAAATTAAATAACCTTAAAATTTCCATCAAAAACTACTTGTGTAAAAAATAAATGCGAATATAAATAATAAAGCGAAGGAGGTAAAAAATGAAGCGCAACTTTGACACAATATTTGATAGAACAAATACAAGTGCAGTAAAATGGGATTGCGTGGAAGAAGTTTTTGGAGACAGCGAAGTGCTTCCAATGTGGATAGCAGATATGGATTTCCCCGTTGCTCCAGAAATCATTGAAGGAGTAAGGAGAAGATTGGAACATCCTATTTTCGGATATACAAAACCGTGGGAATCCGTTATAGATTCTGTAGTAGAAAGGGTGAAAAGAAAATACGGATGGGATATAAGACCGGAATGGGTTGTTTTTACGCCCGGTGTTGTCCCAGCAATATCCACAGCATTAAAAGCAATTACGCATCCGGGCGATCAAGTTGTATTGCAAGGTCCAGTTTATTACCCATTCTGGAAGGCAATTAAAGAAAATGGATGCCACATCGAAAACAACAAACTAAAATTTTCAAACGGAAAATACGTAATGGACTATAAAGATCTTGAAGACAAATTCAAACCTAAAAAACTTTTATTCACTGAACCATCCGGAGTAAAAGCCGCAATTTTATGCAATCCGCACAATCCAGTTGGCCGTATGTGGAGTAGAGAAGAACAAGAAAAGTTTGGGGAAATTGTGTTGAAATATGGCGGAATAGTAATATCAGATGAAATTCATTCTGAAATAGTGCTTTCAAACAAAAAGCATATCCCATTTGCCTCCATATCCAGAGAATTTGAACAAAACTCAATAACTTGTTATTCACCCAGTAAAACATTCAATCTTGCAGGGCTTTCTGTTTCCTCAATAATTATTCCAGATGAAAAATTGCGCAACGAATTTATAAGAGCAGCAGGACATACGCTCGGAAAGGTAAGCGTGCTGAGTCTCGTTGCTCTGGAATCCGC
Source organism: uncultured Caldisericales bacterium (assembly GCA_964465465.1). Classification (GTDB taxonomy): domain Bacteria; phylum Caldisericota; class Caldisericia; order Caldisericales; family Caldisericaceae; genus AUK232. The sequence goes on along the minus strand of CAYXJW010000006.1, from coordinate 779 downwards.
ATACAGGTACGGAGATGAATGGCTTTCTGATCTCCTTGAATATTTAAAAGAAAACCTTGAATTTTTACTGAAATATTTCGAAGAAAAAATACCAGAAGTGAAACCAATAAAGCCTGAAGGCACGTATCTTGTCTGGCTTGACTTCCGAAAACTCGGATTAAACGGAAAAGAATTATCAGAATTTCTTGTTAAAAAAGCAAAAATTGGCCTGGACGATGGATATTTATTTGGTCCATCTGGAGAAGGCTTTGCTCGATTAAACATAGCCTGCCCACGTTCAATTCTAAAAGAAGGGCTTAAAAGAATAGAAAAGGCAGTGAGAGATTTCATCCGATAAGAACATTTTTAATTAAAAAACAAGGTAGTGAGCAAAATTGTATAAATAAATATACAACTATAGTTGATAAATCCTATCTTTCTACGAACTTATACCGTTTGTTTGATATTTTTTGAAAGGTTTAATTTGAGTGTGGAAAAGTTGAAAAATGAGAATGGGATAAATAAAGGATTTGTTGATTTATGATGTTAAAGGTTATAATTCAATAAACCCGCATTGTTTCGTTGTATGCATAAGAAATGCTGATAAACACTTATTTAAAACATAGCCTTTATTTACATTTTAACGGACAAAAACTATATTAAAGGTATTAGAACATATACAACATTAAAATCATCAAATATGGGGTGTTTACGCTTCACCTACGGTATAGTTTAATGGATACAGTATTAATAAAGGATAAATAAAAAATATATGTTAAGAATGAGGTTTATGTAATGTG
>CAYXJW010000005.1:0-6283 GCA_964465465.1 uncultured Caldisericales bacterium | reverse complement strand
CTGCCGTATGACAGAGCAGTTTTTATTATTTAGCCTTTTTATTTTTTGTTTATTGCGCGGTATAAAAGTTCTGCAGTTTGCGCTCGTGTTGCTCCGACTTTTATATGGAAGTTTCCATCAGTCAGTCCTCTGTCTACTTTTTTGATCAGTCCATTCCTGACTGCCGTTTCTATGTAAGGATATGCCCAATATTTTTTAGGAACGTCCGGGAAGGTGCCTTTTTCAGGTGTGATAATTTTCCATTTTTTTAATCTCACAATTGTTGTTATAATCTCCTCTTTTTTTACTGTATCGTTCGGGCCAAATTTCCCATGTCCGTATCCTTTCATCAATTTTGCATCTGTTACTGCAGTGATGTACTTATATGCCCAATGGGTTGAAGGTACATCAACGTAAATATCACGTCCTTTGCTTACATCGAGGTTTAATGAAAGTGCCAACATCTTTGCATATTCTGCACGTGTTACGATTTTCTCTGGCTTGAAAGAGCCGTCTGGATAACCTGATATGATGTTTTTGCTTACCATGTATTTTATTGCATTTATTGCCCAATAATTTGTGGGTACATCTTTGAAGGGCGCACTGTTGTACACCATAATAAGATTACCTGAAAGTATATAAATGTATCCCATATGAACGCCTATATCGTTTGCCTTTTCAGATATTTTTGTTTTCCAAACAAATCTGGGATGGAGTAAATCCAGCGCATCAATTGCACACAGTTCTTTGTTAGTATTACTGATTGCGTACAGAGTTCTTCCTTCTTTTGCAAATTTGTCTAAAGTAGTTTTTCCAGCTCCACTTACTTTTACAGAATGGTAAGATTTGCTTTCTGTATCAATCAACCCGTATCCACTGAATCCTGTGCTTCCTACTATAAAGTTTCCAAATAATTTTGCACTCGTCATGTCCACAGGATCATCATTTTCATCTTTTAATAATTTTTCCACGGTAATTGTTGGGAATTCAGAAATATCGTAAACTACTGAACCTGAACCAATTCCGAAAAGTTTATTTCCTTTTATAAAGAATTCCAATGGCATTGTATCTGATAAATCTTCTTCATTTCCATTGTATTTTAGTTGAACTTTCACACTTTTAAAATTATTTGATATGTCAAAGCAGTGCATAACTCCTTCTATATCGTAGGCCAGGAGGTAGTGTGAATACACAGTCATACCGAGTGGAGGATTTCCTTCCATCAGCGATTTAACGGCTTTTGGTGATTCAGGATTGCTAACGTCGATTACGGTAAGTTCAGAGGTACACGGTGCAAAGATAAAGTTTTTGTATTTTATGATCGGTGTCCACCCGATTCTTTCCCCAACGAGTTGTCCCATACTCTCAGGGAACCACCCGCCAACAAGTTTTGGTTTCGCAGGATTTTCAATTGAAAATACCCATAAGGCATGGAACATGTCTTCACCTACGTCTGTTTTTTCTGTTTTTCCGCCAAATACGTAAAGATAGCCACCAGAAATAAGCAGTGAAAACCCGGCCGATTTTCCCCCAAGGTTTACACTCCCAACTTTTTCAGCCGGATTTTGCATTTGTACTCCTTTTACTGGAGAAAATGCAAATAAAAATGCAATAAATAAGGCAAGAAGTGAAGCAATAACCTTCTTTCTCATTGCATTGATTCCTCCTTTAATTCGTTTTTATATATTATAATTTTTTTTCAGAAATGTGAAAAATTAGTTTTACCTGTCCACCTGGTACCTGGTACCAGGTGGACACCAAATCACATATACTTGACGGAGACAAATTTAATTATACACTTTAATGTGTAAGTTGTATTTTAAGGAATAAATACGCAAATAAAAAAGTTTAAAGAACTCATTAGTGTGAGGTTATTAATTGAAAGAAGATTAAACGTGCAAACAAAGAAAAAAACTTTCTCTCAAAATCTTCTTTCAAAAAAGGAGATGATGCAATATGAATGTACACAGCAAAAGGTTGGTATAAAAATCAGAGTGATGAAAGAAAAGGCAGAAGCAGTTTTAGGAAGTTTACAGAACCAGAACTTCAAAGTTTATCTTTGTTGTTTAAAACTTTTAACCATTGAAAAATTTATAGGAGGCAAATATGAGAAATAAAAAGTTGATTGCATTATTAATTGCGGTTTTTCTTATTTTTTCTGTAGTCATTATTCCTCGAGTTGTCTCTGCGGATCAGCATAGTTCATTTGATGATGATCAGGTATTGCCTGCTTGTGGCGAACGCTGGATAAATTTCACGATTAATTTCTATAAAAAGGAACTTCCTGATTATTTACCAAAAGATGTAAAGTTTGAGGTTGTTCGCAGCACTGATGGTGAAGGAGTGGCTATTCATATGATTACACCTAAGAATTACACGGTAAAGGATATGATGTATCTGGATTCTCTGCAAAATAAGATAGACGATAAACTTGACAGTGCATGGAAAGAAGAAAGTAAAAAGATCATAGAACAAAGACGTAATGTTATAAAAGGCTTTTTTCATACATATCGGCATTTAAGTGGTACAGAATATCACTATTACTATTATCAAACGGCATTAGGAACTTCAATAGATACAGATGTTAATTTGTACAATTACGATGCGTGTAAGAAGGCAACGATGCAAGGAACTTCTGAAGTATGGATCTCAGATCCTATGCAGAGTTATCAAAGGTTAAAAATTGACGTTAAATTACACTTGTGGGGAATATCTGTTAGTGCTGGATATCCTCCTTCAGGCTCTATTTCAGAAGATACCAAAACTTGTTCTGACACTTGTTATGCCCCTTATACAAGAGATATTTTGAATTTTCCTATTTGGACGAGGTATGCTTTTTCCTTTATTAGGGCAGGGCAGGACCAGGATGGTTATATAACTTACAGTTTTGGTGGAGCACAAACTACTGATTCTGTACATATCTATAGAGGGTGCAATCTTCCTTAGTTTTTGTTATGAAGAAACATTTATATAAAGTTATTGCTATTGTAGTTATTATCCTGCTTGTAGTCATTAGTACTCTTCAAGGCGTGATAATTGCAAAAGAAAATAGAGCCCGGGATCTGTTTAACGACCATTGTTGGATTGCAAATACAGAGAAGATAGCCTCTGCTGCATATGATGAAGAGGAAGATTATGCTGGGTTTAGTGGTTATATAGATACAGAGAAGGTATTTAAGATAGACTTAATTTCTACATATGCCTTTTCCAAATTGCTCCATTGCATTGGAGAAGAAATTAGTAAACTCAAGAAAGACAGAATTTCATCTTTTTGTTTGAATAACATAAAGAATTATATAGAAGAATCTTCGGAAAGTTTCCCGCTAAATAAAGATGGATTGTGTTGCGAAGAGGAATGGATTTATATAAATCTTTCTTTGATGAACAAGAAGGACATTAATCTAATAAAAAACCAAATTTACTGGAGAGTAAATCGTCTGTATAAAAAGAGAAAACAAATTCTTGCAGCAACAGATAAAAAAGAAGTAACTTCTAATGATATAGTGCCTATTTTATATGCATACAAAATATTCCGTCTTCTTGGCCAATTTCCTAACAATATGAATAAAGATAAGTTATATTTTCTCAGGCTTTTCAGTGATAATAAATTTTTCTCTTCCCTGTTTTCAGGAGGAGGCTCAGACACAACAGGTCTCGTAATTATCCAATGTTTGGAGGAACTTTCCGTATCTCGAAACGCTGTTTCTAATCACACTTTGAATTCACGTAGGAAATGGTTCAATGAGCAATTGGATTATATGGAACATAATATAAAAAATCCGACTTTTGCAGGTATAACAATATTTGAAATGAGTAAGATTGCACCATTTCTTGATGAGAAGATTGTTCTTGAAGATAATTTCGTTAAGAGAATCTGCAATAACGAACTCTATAAAGGAGGCTGGGCTACTGTACCAAGTTTCACCGTATGTTCTCCTATAGCAACATACAGCATTATTTGCCTTCTTAAAGAAACAGGAAATTTAGATAAAAGGAACAATAAAAAGGCAGAAAATTTGCTTAAAAGTATAAAAAAACTTGAAAGGGATAACGGCTTTTCTAAACCATATGGATTAATTATCGATCCAGAATCTACATATTATGGTTTAAAGATATGGAAAAAGATACCTTTTCCTATTAATAGAGAAAAGGTTTTAAACTATCTTAGTAATACTGCTCTCTTCTATATCAGAGATATTAGTGGTATTATTGACCAACTGCATAGTTTGGGAAGCGAAAAATATTCAAAAGAATTAGAAAAAGAATCAAAAGATCTGACAGGTAATGCATTGAATGATGTAAAAGGATTATACTATACAAAGCGATCAATGGATCTGTTAGAAGACCATAGTTTGGACAGTAAAATAAAAACAGTCATTTCTAAACTGGCGGATTCGAAACTTTTCGGCATAGGAGTTTCCTTTCTTCCACCAGATAGATTAATCCTCCATGAATTTTTCTGTATGTTTAAATTAACCAACGAAGAATGCCTTTTGGTAATGGATAAATTTCAAAGTTTGGGGAGTCAATATGGTTTATTCAATAGATATGAGTTTTATCAAAAATATTGGGGTAAATATGAGTCAAGTTACAACATTTTGGATATACTTCCACCTGATAGGCTTGAAACGCCGGATATATATTATATAGTTAGCATTTTGAAACAATGCCAAGATACATATAACAATGAGAAGACTAACGGTATTATAGAGTTTCATCCAGGATATATAGCTACAATGGAGAGGTTGAAGAAACATGGAGGAATAGATATTTATTTAAAAAGGCTTGTGTCCTTTAGATCAATAATATTCGGAGGATACAGGTGTACGAATAAAATATGGCTTCCTGATATGGATGATACTTATTTTGCAGTACATACATTCTCCATTTTGAATACTCATTATGGAAGGAAAACTATCAAAAAATTCCTATCATTTACCATATTGCATAGCGGTGGCTTTACCTTTGCTCCTTTCTCCAATATGAAAGGGGATTTAAGAAGCACAGCGGAAGGATTAGAGTTATGGAATTTGCGTCTGTGATGTATTTAGTTTCTTCTGTTCTCACGTACCTCAGAAAACAGAGAAAAAACTTAGAATATTCCATTCTACAATCCTTAAAAGGAGATAAATTATTATGAATAAAAAGAAGTTAATTATTGCTATAATCTTTGCTACGGTTATTATTGCAGCAGTATTTGTGACTTTCAGAAGAAATTCTGCCAGGGCACGGCTTCCTGAATGGCTTTCAGAGAACTTGCAGACAGAGATAAGAGGATTGGATTATAACAACCCTGAAGTAAAATTGCTTACATCAGAGATGCAGAACATATATGTAAAAGACCAGACACATCCAACGCAGTCTCTTATCAAAAAAGTTGTAGCATCTGTTTGTACAAATTATACGATTTACCAGGAGGTTTATCCTTATTCCTGGTAATGATGAAAGGAGATGGATATGAAAAACAAAAAAACAATTATTATTACAATCGTCGTATTAGCTTTAATTATTCTTATCATTCCTCTTATGCGTAAAGGTTATTCTGGCGGTGGAAATGTAAACACTACAAAAGAGATTAAGATAAATGGATTCCAGTATGGGAAAGGTTTTGCTTATGTACAGGATGCTGAATGTGTTCTGAAAGATGTAAAAATTTCATCCTATAATGCAAGTAATAATATTAATGGCAAGAATGTATCCATTCAAGAAGCTCAAATAGAATGCAATGTAATTATAAAGCCAGCTAATGGTCAAGAAATATCCTTTTTCTTTAAAGGAAATGGCCCCTCTTATGAAGTAGTTTCTAAAAAATTGCCGTTTCATCCAACATTGGAAAAACCTATCCCGGATTTAAAATCAATCTTTATGGGATTTTGCTATGACAGAAACAAAAAACCTATACCTGGATATTCTTTTTATCTTTCACCAGATTTATCCTCTGCATCATTTGTAATGGGAGCAGGAAGCAGATCTTTTTTCTATTCACAGATAGCGGATAAACATTGGATTATTGTATGCCCCATGGTGAATAATAACCCAAACGTCAAAGCATTTTTCTTTAGCAACGATGTTAAAGCGGATTCGTTCAAAGAATCTGCCATTAAAGGCTCGCTGTTTGATGAATTAAAAAAGATGAATGGTGGAAAAATGCCATCAATGGAAGATATTTATAACTTTGTAATAAAAGAAATTGGAGAGCAATAACTATTATAGGATTTTGTAAATTGCGGATCTGAATTATTTACCTGAATGATCTGAATAAAGAATTTGATTTACCAGAAAATATAAAGTTGTGCAATAAGGA
>CAYXJW010000004.1:0-2726 GCA_964465465.1 uncultured Caldisericales bacterium | reverse complement strand
GTAGAATCACAATTTAAAAGAGTGTTTAGAGAGTTTTCACAGCCGTATATTTTAGTTTTTGACAAATTCAATAACTCTCTACCTGCAGCAATTGAGATTCTTTCTTTTTTAAATAACAACGGTTTCAGGGGTGAACTTGTTGATATAGAAAACCTCTCATATGATTTTTTAAAAAAGCGGTATCCCCTTGCAGGGAAAACATTAGGCACAATAGGAGAGCCTTCAGATTGGCTTATTGCAAGCACATATCCAGATGAAGCGTTCGAAGAAATGTTTAAAATAAAAGTGAAGCATATTGATATTAAAGAATCCTTTGAATCTTTTAATAGTGCAGATGAAAGAGAGGCAGAGCGTCTTGCATCGGATTTTGTTAATACGGCAGAATCTTTAATTGAGGTGAACTTTGAAGAAGTCAAAAAGGCATTCAAATTTTATATTGCCTTAAAGGAGATCATAGACCGTTACAGTCTTGATTTCATTTCAGTGAGATGTTTCGATATCATAAAACCTCTTAACACTACAGGGTGTGTTGCACTTTCAAGGTTAAACAACGAAGGGATAACAGCAAGTTGTGAGGGCGATTTACCTTCAGCAATTTCTATGGAAATAGCTCGTCTTGTTTCTGGAAAACCTGGTTTTATGGCCAATGTATCTTACATAAAAAGAATTAAAAATAAGATCCGATTAAATCTTGCCCATTGTACCGTACCTACTTACCTTGTGAAAAAGTACAATTTAAGGACTCATTTTGAGACAGGAAAGGGCGTTGGTATAGATGGAAAATTTCAGACTGGAAAAGTCACACTGTTCAGAATAGGTGGAAAGTTTATGAAAAGTGCATTTTTATCCTCTGGAGTTCTAAAGGATACGGTATTTTCTAATAATAGATGCAGAACACAGATAGATGTTGAAATGGAAAAGAACGTTGAAAATTACTTTTTAAAAAATCCGTTAGGAAATCACCATATAGTACTGATGGGTGATTATGAAAAAGAGTTGCGCAAGTTTTTGAAAAATGCAAATATAGATATTATTAATAAATAACCATGAAAAAGATTGTAGTGATTTTTTTGGTTCTTACCATTCTTAGTTTATCTGGTTGCAAAGGAGGTGGCTATACGATGAAGCAGACTATTCAGATTGCAAGCCCGGTATTCGGGAACGGAGAATTTATTCCTATAAAATATACTGGTTTTGGAGAAGATGTATCCATTCCATTAGAATGGAACGACATTCCTGATAAAACTCAGTCAATTGCAATCATTATGGACGATCCTGATGCACCGTTTGGTACTTTTACACACTGGATAATATTTAATATCCCAAAAAATAAGCACTTTCTCTCCGAAGGTGTACCTCAAAAACCAATATTAGAAGACGGTTCAAAACAGGGAAGGAACGATTTCGGTAACATAGGGTACAATGGGCCAAAACCTCCGTCTGGTAAAGTTCACCATTATCATATCAAGATTTATGCATTGGATACAATCCTTAATCTTCAACCCGGAATAACATCAAAAGCGTTTTTTCGTGCGATAAAAGGGCATATTCTTGCCAAAGGAGAATTAATAGGTTTATTCAAAAGGTAAACTTTTTTATTTTACATTTTGAAATTTTCCATTTGCTGATACAATTACGCAAATGGAAAAGGTAAAATTAGGCTTTATTGAAATGCTCGCTTCTACATTTATTTGGGGGTCTGTTCCAATCTTTGCGATTTGGTGCGCTTTGCCTTCGCCTGTATTTGTATTTTTCAGGGTTTTATTTGCATTACCTTTTGTTTTTTTATATGCACACAGAAAGATTGGCAGTAAAAAACTCTTTTCTTTCTCACACTTTTTACCAATTGTTGCATCAGGTATTGCTCTATCGCTAAACTGGATACTTTTATTTTTGTCTTTTTACAAAACATCAGTTGGAAATGCAATTGTTTTATACTATCTTGGCCCAATTTTCACTGTACTACTTGCCGTTTTATTTCTAAAGGAGAAAGCAGGAAAATTTTTATTTATTGCAGTTGCTCTATCGCTTTCTGGTATGATTGCCGTATTTCTTCCTGCTCTTAAATCACAAGGTGCGAATTCTGGAAGTGTTTTTGGATTAATTCTTGCACTTTTGTCTGGCATTTTTTATGGTTTGCTTGGTTTATTTTCCAAAATTGGAACAAAGTATCACTCTTCAGTGAAACTTACTGCCTACCAGATATTGATAGCATTGATTTTTACAGCACCTTTTACCACAATCACGAAATTTTCCCTAAACGCAAAAGTTTTGTTGTTACTCGTCATAACTGGTATTGTTCACACATTCCTTGCACTTTATCTATGGTATGATAGTCTAAATTACATTAAAGTTTCCACTGCCTCAATTCTTGCTTATGCAGACCCTTTATTTGCAGTTCTCCTTAGTGCCTTAATTTTGAAACAAAGCGTTACAATTGCACAAATAATTGGGCTTATTCTTATAACTCTTGCAGGTATCACAGCATTTTTCAATGAGTCAGGTGGATAAATGTTTAAGGTTTTAGTTAAAAAGGGGCGGTCAGGTCAAACCGCCCCTGAATAATACACTTTCTATGGATTTCCTTTATTAACAATCCTTACCGTTGTCTTCCTTACATCAGGATCCTTGCCATTTGAAATACCATCAACAGGGACAATTGCATTTATTAGGGAGTTAATGGTTGGGAATACGATTTTAGATTTAAGTGAGGCAAGGTAAACAGG
>CAYXJW010000003.1:0-8054 GCA_964465465.1 uncultured Caldisericales bacterium | reverse complement strand
AAAAGTTGAAAAATGAGAATGGGATAAATAAAGGATTTGTTGATTTATGATGTTAAAGGTTATAATTCAATAAACCCGCATTGTTTCGTTGTATGCATAAGAAATACTGATAAACACTTATTTAAAACATAGCCTTTATTTACATTTTAACGGACAAAAACTATATTAAAGGTATTAGAACATATACAACATTAAAATCATCGAATATGGGGTGTTTACGCTTCACCTACGGTATAGTTTAATGGATACAGTATTAATAAAGGATAAATGAAAAATATATGTTAAGAATGAGGTTTATGTAATGAAGATGGCGAAAACTTATGAAAAAATCAGAAGGCGGCGGGAGTGAGTGCCGCCGCCTTTAATATAGGAGGATTAATGAGAGGCTTGCAATTTAATCAGCAGGATACGTAATCGTTATTGTTCTTGTTTTCGGATCCCATTCCACTTTGCATCCAAGGTTTTCAGCGACAAACCGTAATGGAAGCATTGTTCTATCGTTTACTATAATTGGACGTACGTCATGATTATTTTCATCAATCCATTTTCCTTTTCCATTAACCTTTGCCTCTGGATTATCTATCCAGAGTTCTATTATATTTCCGTTAAACTTAATCGTAACTTTCCTTGCAACTCCGTCCCATTCTATTGTACCTCCCAATGCTTCAACTATTGCACGAATAGGTACAACTGTTCTTCCCCACTTTGGAATAATAACAGGCTTTGTTCCTCTTCCCGGATCAATTTCTTGCTTTTTTCCGTTAACGAACATTATAGGATTGTCAGGTTGAAGCTCGATCACTGTTTTTGGATGCGGAATTGTGATTTCTACCTCGTTTGAGTAGTCAGAACTTCCCCTGTCGTTGAATGCCTTTATACGGTAAATGTATGTTTTTCCTTCACTTACTGAATTATCTTCAAACTCTGTTTCGTTTCTTCCAGTTTTTCCTATTACTGTAAAGTTTCCGTTTTTTTCTTTTCTTTCAACTGCAAAACCCTCTTCATTGTCTGAATTGTCTTGCCATTTTAAGATAACTCCACTTTTTGAAAGAAATGCTGTGAGATTGCCTGGCGGGTTTGGGACAGTTTTACACATAGGAATGGAAACTGTTACTTCGTTCGAATACTGTGAACTGCCTGCGCCGTTTACCGCTTTCACTCTGTAGACATACGTTTTTTCTTCTACAACAGTGTTATCCACAAACCGGGTTTTGTTTTTTTCAATTTTTGCAATTTCTTTGAAACTTCCTCCGCTCTCTTTCCTTTCGATAACGAAAAATGCCTCGTTGTTTGAGTTGTCTTTCCAGGTTAAGTTTACGCCTTTGCATGAAGTTGCATCTGCAGATAAGGTAGAAGGGGCTGCAGGAGGAACAAATTCAATTTTTGTAAATTGGGAATAGTCTGAAATATCTGAGTGTTTGTTTTCTTCTGTTCTGACTGCGCATATCCCATAAGAGTAAGTGTTTCCTATCTGTATCATTTTATCATTGTATTCGCCTTCGTTTTTATCAACTGTTGCAATTGTAAGGTACAGTGAGTTTCCGAGTTTCCTTACAATCTGTATTTTGTTTGCATTTTTATCGATTGCATTTTTATCCCACTTTATTTTTACTCCCTTTTCTGCAAATGATACTTCTGGCTTTTCTGGAGTTCTAAGAATATACGCATTATCAGTTTTTGAAATGGTTTTCGCATCTCCTTTTACTGCTGACACGATAAAGAGATAGTTTCCTGGTTTAGAGATTGCAACTGATTTTGCTGTTCTCTTGTATTTGGAAACTTCGATATCTGGGAGTGTTGAATTTCTCGCATAGATAACGAATTTATCAATGCGGTTCTGAGCATCATTATCATATTTCCATTTGAAGTAGACGAATTTTCCTTTTGAATATGCCTCAAAGTTTGATGGGATTCCTGGAACAAAAACTTCCTTTGAATCGCTGTATGAAAAATCAGTTCCTTTACCGTTTTTCTTTTCGTTTACTGAAATAAAGAGAATGTATCTTTTATCAGGTTTTAAATTGGGAATTGAAGTGAAACCTTTTGTAAATTCAGAATCGTTTCTCTTTATCGTTTTCACGAGGATGGGGAAACATAACCAACCAGTGCAATCTGGATCGTTGCGGTAAACGTTGATGTATTCAGCGTTTTTATCTATTGATGTGGTATCCCAGGAGATGCGGATGGTTGCTGTTTTCTCTGTGTTGGAATACAGTATAGCATGAAGGAGTTTTGGTTTTTTAAGTTTCATTGCTGTGTCTGAAACTGGTGCTGAACAGTCGGGACCTGTGCAGGCTTTCAGTATAAACTCATATTCAATATCTGGAACAAATCTTTTTTGATCTTCGGAACAGGAGCGCTTTTCACCTCCCACAGTTTTTAGTTTTGTGAAGTATGAAACGCCTTTTGGTCGGTAATACACCTCAAATCTCTCCGGGTTTTCTGCCCCGGTATATACCCAGGAGAGTCTGATTGCATCAGAGTCAAAATATGCAGTGAGATCATCTGCGCTTTGCATTGGGCATGAAAGGTAATATAAGTGGTATATTGCAGTTGGATTAAATTCAACTCCAACTGCAAAAATTACTTCAGGAAAGTCTGGATTTACTGAAACTGCATTTGTCCATAAGTACGGCATACCGTTAGACAAAGGAACTGCAATCATTCCCAGATTCTCTGCTTTTACTATCCCATGCTTTTCTGTTGCAAGGTAAATTGTATTGTTGTTTTGATAGTCGAAAGAAAAGTCGTACACTCTAAAACTTTTCAACGTTGCAGGTTGATTCCAGCTACTTCCCATATTTTGAGAAATGAGCACCTTTAACGAACTTCCGCTGGAATCGATTGCAGTCATAACAATTACATCTGGTTCTGTTGGGCTGAATTTACACCTGTACACCCTTTTTGAATAGATTTTATTCCAACTTACTCCTTCATCTTCACTTTTATACAGACCGTTGTTTGTTGCTGCAATTACGAATTTTCCATTTGGTCCAGATACGGAAATGTCATTAACGCGGGAGCCGAAATTTGCAACTATTGACCAACTTGCACCTCCGTTTAAAGATCTATATATTTTGCCTGTGTCAGTTCCTGCAAACATTATGTTTGTATTGCTTCTGTCTGTTCCAAATGCACTTGTGTAAGGTGAAAATATTTTTATCCAGTTCTCTCCCTGTGAAGTTGATTTGAATACTCCCATATCGGTTGCTATAAAAACTTTTCCAACGGTAGTGATTATGTGAAGTACTTTTATGTTTGATGGTAGTGGTGTTTTGATGGCAGTCCATGTTTTTCCGTAGTCTTTTGATCGCAATAAGCCTTCGTATTTATCGGTTCCGTATATGATGGAATTTTCGTTTTTGTCAAATACGATATTTGCTATGGGGTGAAAACTTTGACTTGCTATCTCTTTCCATGTGCAGTTTTCTGCCTTTACAATGTTTTGGTGTATAAACCATGATTGCGGTGAAAATGAAATCGACAGAATAGAAATTAAGGCAATCCAAATGGCAAGCCTTTTACGCATATCTCCCTCCTTACTTTTTTCATATTATATATATAGTTGGGTGATTTGTCAAAATGAGATTATTACTTATTTGTTCTTGGAGTAATTACTCTTATAATAGACTAGAGGTGAGTAGAATGAGAAAACTAATAATAGTTTCCAACAGGTTGCCGGTTAGTCTTACAAAAGTCGGTGGATCAATAAAGATGAAGAAAAGCGTTGGAGGGCTTGCAACAGGATTGGGTTCTTTTTACAAAGATTACGAAAGTGTCTGGATAGGGTGGCCTGGAATTGCTTCTGAAAGATTGCGTGGAAAACGTACCGAAGTAAGGGATATGCTAAAAGAAGAAAAGTGTGTTCCGGTGTTTCTCTCGCAGAGAGACGTGGAGAAATATTACTACGGTTTCTCTAACAAGACACTTTGGCCTTTGTTTCATTACTTTTCTCAATATGTAGTTTACGATAAAGCAATGTGGCGCACGTATGAGCGGGTGAACAGGGAGTTTTTAAAGGCTGTTTTAAAAGTTGCTGATAAAGACGACATTATTTGGGTTCATGATTACCAATTAATACTTCTCCCCGGAATGATCAGGGAAAAATTACAGGATGCATCGGTAGGCTTCTTTCTTCACATACCATTTCCTGCATTTGAAGTTTTTAGGACACTTCCATGGAGAAGGGAAATTCTTGAAGGCGTGCTTGGTGCGGATCTTATAGGTTTCCATACTTATGATTATGCAACGTATTTTCTTGATAGTGTTCGGAGGTTGCTCGGATTTGAAAACACGCTTGGCAGGATAAATATTAAAGATAGAATAGTAAAAGTGGACGCCTTTCCTATGGGAATTGATTTTGATAAATTTGCAAATGCCACGAAGGATCCGCAGGTTTCAAGGAGTATGAACACGGTGCGGAGAATTTTTGGAGACAAGAAAATTATTCTTTCTGTTGACAGGCTGGATTACACGAAAGGCATTTTGCAGAGGCTCAAAGCATTTGATAAATTTCTTGATAAATATCCAAAGTACAGAAAAAAAGTTGTTATGGTGCTTGTTGCTGTTCCTTCACGTTCACATGTTGAACACTACGCAGCATTAAAAAAGGAAGTTGATGAAACGATTGGAAACATAAATGGAAAATACGGTTCTATTGATTGGACTCCTGTTTCTTACCTTTACAGATCCTTGCCATTTTACAGACTTGTTGCACTTTATGCGTTGGCAGATGTTGCTCCAATAACTCCACTTAGGGACGGAATGAATCTTGTTGCAAAAGAATTTGTTGCAACAAAAAGCGATAAAAAAGGTGTTTTAATTCTCAGTGAGATGGCTGGAGCGGCAAAGGAACTTGACGGGGCAATTATCGTGAATCCAAACAATGAAGATGAGATGACAGAGGCATTAAGAAAAGCGTTGGAAATGCCTTTAAATGAACAAAAAGAGAGAAACGAGATGATGCAGATGAGGTTGAGGCGTTATACGGTTGTGCGTTGGGCAGAGGACTTTATGAAGGTACTCTTCGATATAAAGGAAACACAAAGAAACTTTCTTTCAAAAGGCCTTTCAGAGGAAATGGCGGAAAAGATTGCAGAGGACTTCGCAAATGCAAAGGATAGACTTCTCATTTTGGACTACGATGGCACTTTGATACAATTTGCCTCAAAACCTGGATATGCAAAACCTGATAAGTCTCTTATCTCTATTTTAAAAAATCTTTCAGCAGTTTCTGAAGTAGTAATTGCAAGTGGAAGGGACAGGCAAACTCTGGAAAAGTGGTTTGGAAAACTCAACATCGGTATGATAGCAGAGCACGGTGTTTGGATAAAGGACAAAGGCGAACAATGGAAAGAGATAGAGCCGCTTGAAAATAAATGGAAAGACGAAATCCGCCCTATACTTGAATTTTATGTTGATAGAACTCCGGGCTCGTTCATAGAAGAAAAGGAATATTCCCTTGTGTGGCATTACAGGAATGTGCAAAAAGAACTTGCAATAACGAGAGTTGGAGAACTAAAAAGTGTGCTTTCTGGTATTGCGATGAATCTTGGAGTGGAAGTTTTGGACGGAAATAAAGTGATAGAGTTCAAAAATGTAGGAATAAACAAAGGGAGAGCTGCCCTTCATTGGATAAACAGGCAGAAATGGGATTTCATACTTGCTGCAGGCGATGATGTTACAGATGAAGATCTGTTTTCTGTGATGCCAGATTATGCCTATTCAATTAAAGTTAGAAGAGGTGTTTCACGGGCAAGATTTGATGTGGAATCGCATGTTAAATTAAGAAAACTTTTGAAAAAACTCTTGAAGAAGGTAGAAGTAGGCGGGGAATAACCCCACCTACTTTATTGTTTACTTACGAAAACTTTAACGACTTTCGTTTTTGTTTCCCATGGAACTCCATCAAATAGTGCAATGTCTGGCTTTGCGCCTTTTTTGATTATACCTCTATTTTTAAATCCAAGAATTTTTGCTGGTACAGATGTAATTGATGCAAGCGCAGTTTCTGGTTTTATCCCTTCTGCAATGATCAGTCCAAGTTGGATTCTTAAAAACTCTGCAGGATAATACGGATGTCCAGAAATAATTGCAGTTTCTATTCCGTTTTCCATTAAGGTGGCTGGTACCTCTGGAGAGAGATGTTTGAGTTCATTATTGAATCTTGGCAGTATAACTGGCCCAAACGCAACTGGAATTTTGTTTTCTTTGAGCATCTTCATTGTTATGTCTGCTTCCGTTCCGAATGTAATCACAGTTTTAAGGTTGAATTCTTTGCTTATTCTGATTGCAGTTGCAATGTCGTCAGCCCTGAATGCTGCGAAAAATGCCTTTTCCTCTCTGTTCAAAACTTTTAAGAGCGATTTCTTTTCAAGAGATGCAGCCTTTTCTTTGCCTTTTTTACCTGCATCTCCTTTTGCTTCGTACAGTGCTTTTCTTATTATGTAGGCACTTCCCATTCTCGTCATTGGCATTTTTTTCTGCTGTCCGTAAGTTATCTTTGGCGCTTCGTTCAGCGAAAATCTCATTCCGCACGCTGATTTAATGAGCATTTCCTCAACCGTTTTCCCCTGTGTTTTTATAAATGCGCCTTGCCCTCCAATTGGGTTTGAAAGTCCGGGTAATACAAGTGTTGATGTAATGCCTCCCATTAATGCTTTTGGAAAAGCCTCGTCAAGAGGATTTATTCCGTCAATTGCGAGAAGTTCAGGTGTTTTTGGGTTTGTTTCTTCATTGAAATCGTCTCCTTCAACTTCTGGAAGAGATTCTTCTTTCAAGCCAATTCCAGAGGAGAGATCTATGAAACCGGGAGTTACAAACTCTGCCTCAAATGTTTCCTCCGTCTCTTTGCCGTTATCCTTACCTATGTACTTAATCTCTTTTTCATCGAATATAATCACTGCGTTTTCCAGGATTTTACTGCCGTCAAATATTTTTTTCGCTTTAATTTTTCTCATTTTTCACCTCTTAAATACGATTTTTCCTTCTGCAATTACGGTTTCACATTTTGCAGTAGTAGAAAATGGGTGTCCGTTCCATATTGAAATATTCCCGACTTTTCCTTCCTCAATGCTTCCGTAGTCTTTGTCTATGTTCATTATTTTTGCAGGATTTATCGTAATCATTTTTAATGTTTCCTCTTCACCTGCTCCGCCCTGATATGCAACGAGCCCTGCCTCAATTGGAAGGTATTGAATGGGCATTACCGGATGATCCGTCATAAGTGCCGTTAAAACGCCTGCTTTTGTAAGGAGTGCTGGTGTTTCAAAAGAGGAGTCCTTTGTTTCTATTTTTGGAGATACGTCAAGCAGTGGTCCTGAAATTACGGGAACTTTCTTTTTTGCAAGCACCTCTCTTATTCGTGCGCTGTCAGTACCGTGTTCTATTACTATATCAAGCCCAAATTCTTCTTTTGCTATTCGCACAGCTGTTAATATATCATCTGCTCTGTGGGAGTGAATTCTTAGTGGTATTTTATGTTCAAAAACAGGAACTAACGCTTCCATATCAAGATCAAATTGCGGTTTCTTTTTACCTTTCTTCTTTTTTGCATATTCCTTTGCCTTTGCAAGTGTTTCTCTGAAAACTTTTGCAACTCCCATTCTTGTGGAAGGAAGCCTTTTCTGTGAGGAGTAAACGCGTTTTGGGTTTTCTCCAAATGCGCATTTTACACCTGCAGGATTCTTTACTATCATTTCTTCGGTAGTATTTTTATATGTTTTTACTACGACACTTTGCCCGCCCACAACGTTCCCAGATCCCGGGCCAGTGAATACAAGCACAATGCCTGCAGAAATTGCATCTTTAAATGCAGGATCCTGGGGATAGATTGCATCAATTGCTCTCATAGCGGGTGTTGATGGATTTGTCATTTCGTTTCCATCTGCACTGCTCATGCTTGTTTCAAGTGGAAATAGCCCGAGGTGAGTGTGAGCATCGATAAAGCCAGGGAAAATCAACTTTCCTTTTGCATTTATCTTTTCAGCGTTTGCTTTGATTTTTTTGGAAGACACTTTTTTGATTCTCCCATTGTTGTCTATTAAAACAGAGCC
>CAYXJW010000002.1:0-6032 GCA_964465465.1 uncultured Caldisericales bacterium | reverse complement strand
ATTTACTGCATGGGCATTTGCATCAATTCCAGTTCTTCTCTACAAATTGCTTGACCTTCTATTTTCAATTTCAATGAATTACATTCTTCCCGGCTGGGTAGGTTCAGTATTTGTGATATGGGAAATAGTACTCCTCATTATTGCAATAAAAGAAACATATCAAACCGATGCAGGAACTGCAACAGGAATTTATTTTACACCAATAGTTGCAATCATTGTTATTGTAATTCTTTACATTATTTTCCTTATCCCTGCAATTTCTAACATTCTTAAACTCATGCCGCAAGGGGTGTTGAAACCTTGAGAAAAGGATTGAGTGATAAATGAAAAAAGAGTTGAGAATTTTTATTAATCCAAACTCAGGAATACCTGTGTATATTCAGATTTCTGAGAGTATAAAATCTGCATTGATAAGAGGATTAATAAAAGAAGGCGATCGTTTGCCGGGTGTACGTGATCTTGCTGTGCAGATACCTGCAAATCCTAACACTGTGGCAAAAGCGTACCAGAGGCTTATTTCAGAAGGAATTCTGGAATACAAGCGGGGCATAGGCACGTTCGTCAGAAAATTTAACATTGAAAAATGCAAAATAAAAAATGATTTGAAATACATTGTTGCTAAAGCAAAAGAAAAAGGTATAACTGAGAAACTCTTTATAGATTGGGTAAAGGAGGAATATGAAAAATAATCTGGCAATTGAGGTGTATCACGTTAAAAAAACTTTTGGAAGGTTAACTGCCCTTAATGGCTTATCTTTGAAGGTAAAAAGAGGGAGCATAACAGGTCTTGTTGGTAGGAACGGTGCTGGAAAGACTACCCTGATAAGAACAATTTTACAATTGTTAATTCCAGATGAAGGAGATATCTTTGTTTTCGGCGAACAACTTCATGGCGATAGGTACGACTTGCGTAAAAAGATTGGTTATGTGCCTGAATCATTCTCAATGTATCCTTATATGAAAGGGATTGAACTTATAAGATTCAAAAAGGAGATTACAGGATGTGAGATTGATTGGAAAAAAGTCAATTCATTGGCAAATTCCCTTTCATTTGACTTAAACAAGAGAGCAAAGTTTCTTTCAAAAGGTATGAAACAATCACTTGCATTCATTGTTGCTGTTTCAACTTCTCCAGAGTTGCTGATACTTGACGAACCGTTAGCAGGTATGGATCCTATTGCAAGAAGCGAATTTGTTAAAATTTTAATAGAAGAGTGCGCAAAGGGAACAACGATCTTTTATTCTTCTCATATACTTACGGAAGTTGAATCTATTGCAGATGACATTTGCATCATTGATCATGGAAATCTTCTTGTAGAAGATTCATTGGATTCTTTGAAAAGTAAATTTAAAATGATTTCTTTTCTCCCTTCAAATAATTTCTCCATTGAGAAACTTAGAGCAGTAAATGGGATTACGAGAGTTGAAAATTCTGGTAACGGATTTGTTGTTTACACGGATAATTTTTCAAAAGATCTTTTTGCAATAATTTCTCAATTCTCAAAAGATCCTCCTGAAGTGATAAATCTTTCTCTTTCAGAAATTTTTAAGGAGGTAGTGAGATGAAAGGGCTTATTTTAAAGGAATTTAGAGAGCACTGGATTTCAGGTTTCATTGCGATGATAACTGGTTCTGTAATGATGGTATTCGCCTTTTTTGGGTTTTTCATTAACGCAAATTTAAAAGTACCGGGTAATAATATCTCTAATCTTACTCCTGATCAGATGAAAATGATACATTCGTTTATTTCTGCTCTTGCGAAACCGAACAATATACTGCTTGCTTTGTTTTATTCTTCATTTTTTGTAATCCTTATCTATTCTGCTATTCTTGGCATAAATATGTGGAGCGGGGAATTCAAATTCAATTCAGTTGAATTTCTCTTTTCTTCCGGAGCAAAGTATAGAAGGATATTGAGTGCAAAATTTATATCGGGGATTTTTATCATGGGAGTTGCTGTGTTGTTGAATGGCATTTTTTCAGTTATTTTGTGGCTTTCACTCTACGCAAAAATTTTTAGCGATACAAAATTACTGAAATTATTGAAAATTCATGCTCAAAACTTGCACTTTATAAGTGGTGTTTGGATTATTCTGAAGGTGTTTCCTCTGTACCTTCTGGGTGTTTCGATATTTTTCTCAGTATCTTTTGCGTCAGGTTTTATTATGAAGCGCAAGAGTTGGGCTTTAAAGGTGGTTCCATCTTTACTTTTATATCTTGTGTGGGGTGTTTTGTGGAACTATCTCTTTGGTTTTCAAAATACTGCCATTAATGAATTTCACAAAGGGTTGCTTATTCATTCTCCATCTCTGTTTTCAAAACTTTCGTTTTCTAATTTATATGCAAACACTGGAAATTTATCCTCACTTATCGTTCTGGCAGGTATTTTTATTGCTTTGGTGTTTGATTTTCTCTTACTTCATTTTGCAGACAAAGCAGTCCTATCAAAAGATAAAATTTAATGGAGGTGTTTTTGTATGATTGAAACTGTTGGTTTGACAAAAAAATTTGGAAATTTAACTGCCGTAAACAATCTCAATCTTACAGTAAATAATGGAGAAATTTACGGATTTTTAGGTCCGAATGGTGCAGGTAAAACCACTACGATAAAAATGATTTGTGGTCTTCTTAAACCTACCGCTGGAAAGGTTTATATAGACGGGATCAAACTTTCCGAAGATCCAATTGAAGCAAAATCGCACATTGGTCTTATTCCAGATACACCCAATGTATATCCAAAATTAACTGGCAGGGAATTTTTATACTTTGTTGCTGATATATACGATGTTCCCCGTAGCAGAGCAAAAAAGAAAGCAGATGAAATTTTTGAAATGTTTGATCTTAAAGAAAAGGCTGATGAACTCATTGAAACCTATTCTCATGGAATGAAGCAGAAAATTGTAATTGGATCTGCTCTAATACATGATCCTTCGGTTATAATTTTAGATGAACCGACTGTTGGTCTGGATCCAAAGAGTGCGAAACTGGTAAAAGATTTATTAAGAGCACTTGCTGACAAAGGGAAAACTGTGTTTATGTCAACTCATATCCTTGAAATTGCCGAAAGAATGTGTGATAGAGTAGGAATTATAAATGAAGGTATGCTTATTGCAGAAGGGACAATTGCTGAGTTGAGAAGCAAAGCAAAAGACCAAACTGCTGATCTTGAGAAACTCTTCCTTGAACTTACTGGCGGAGAAGAGACAAGAAATCTTATTAAATTTTTGGAGGGATAGTATGAAGAAATTCTTTGCAATTGTAAAAACAGAGTTTTTAAGTGCTATAAGCATTTCTAAAAGTAAAAAACTTCGGTTTGTCTCAGTTTCTGGATCGTGTATTACAATTGCAGTGGTGGTATATTTTCTAACAAAATTAGCACTCCGTTTGTACAATATAAAATTTCCGTTTCCTGTTTTTACTGGTGGTATTGAAGCAATAATTCTCAATAGCGTTGTTCTTATAGCATTCTTATTCATAATTTTATCTACGTTTTCTATGATTCTGGCATCATTGTATCTTTCCTCTAACAACAATTTGCTTCTCTCTATGCCAATAAAAGAAGAAATTGTTTTCTCAGCTCGTTTTGTATTTATGGTTCTGGAACTGGACTTGTTTATTTTACCGCTTGTTTATCCTTTCTTTATTGCTTATGGATTAAAATTTGGTTTGGGAATAATTTATTATATTCTTTCCTTCTTTTTTGTTGCATTTATACCAGTAGTGCCTTTTGCAATTGCATCGTTCATCTTAATTCCACTTGCAGAGAGATTCCCGGCAAGAAAAATAAACAACATAGTTTTTGTTTTGAATATTCTGTTTGGAATTTTTGGTTATATAATCACGCAGTTTCTTAATCCGTGGTATGGACTTAGCAAAACAAAATCTTCTGTTTTTATAAATTTAATAGGAAAAATCTTGAAATATCTTCCTTCAAATATTGGTTATGTATTTGCGAATAGTTTTACTAAAGGAAAAGCATTTTCTGGATTTACTTCTATGTTTATCTTTGTTCTTGTAAGTTTAGGTTTCTTCTATGCCTCTGTTTTATTTGCAAAGAACCATTACAACAGTGGCATAATGAACAGTGCAAAGAGTGAAGGCAGAAAAATCAAGTATAGAGAGGAAAGCAAAGTTTTCAGCATTCTTCCGTTAAAGGTCAGGGCACTTGTTATAAAGGATATAAAAATTGTTTTAAGGGATACTAAAATTAAAACAATGGTGCTTATGAACTTTGCGTATATTGTCTTCTTTTTGTTCGTGTTTATTTACATTCCATTGAACGGTCCGCATTCCTCACATCCCGATATCTTTGGTAATTTATTTATGGCATTTATGCTTTATGTTCTTGTAGATTTTATGATATGTTCGCAGAATGGTTCCATTCTATTTACTCTCGATCGTGAAAGCATTTGGGTTCTTTTGATGTCGAAAGTAAGTGCAGTGGAATTTTTCTGGTCTAAATTTGTTTCTCCTTTTGTTAGCGGTGAAGTTATAGGCTTTTTGCTATTTGCTGCTAATTTGACACTTCTTAAGTTAATCAATAAGGGAAATGTGGAAATAGTTTTTCTTTCTTTGCCAGTTTTAATCTTTTTCCCATTACTCTTAACTTCAATAACTCTGTTGGTTTCTGCTCTTTTTCCTAATTTTAAGACTCCGAAGAATCCTAATAAACTCGTTTCAGGTAAAGTTGCCATTATAAACTTTGTTATAGAGGTGATAGCGGTTTTCCTTGCAATATGGTTCTCTTTTATCGCAGAAATTTTATACAAATCAAAAGGTTTCAGTTTTACGTTAATTATAATGTTTGCGATTATTGGTGCAGTCTCCATTGCGTTGAGTTTTCCCTCAATTGCATTTGCAATAAATAGAATTAAGAATTTTCAACTTGGCTGATTGTTGCCTCTTTTTCCAAATGTGCTACAATTGAAAGAAAAATAGGAGGCTGGCGATGTTAAACTATTTGAAAAAGCATTGGGTTTATTATGTTTTAAATGTGTTCCTTGCAGTAGGAATTTATTATGGCTCAAATCTGTATGACCTTACAAACCACCCGCATTTGAAAATGTTTTGCCTGCAAACTCCAATTGATAGAGCAATTCCCTTTATTCCGCAGTTTATTGTTGTTTATAATTCATTAAGGCCAGTTATATATATAACTCTTATTTTCTTCTTTATATTTCATCCAAAAATTTTCACGGCAATGGCATCTGCTTTTATTAGTTTGTTTTTGATTAGCAACGGAGTTTATCTTGTATTTCAAACTTACGTTCCGCGCCCTGCTCTTACTCCACATACAAATTGGTATGTTGATCAAGTTATTAAACTTTATAAAAGTGATAATCCTTACAATTGTTTTCCAAGTTTGCATTGCGGCACATCAGCGCTTGTTGCCTCTTTTTGGTTTGTAAAGAGAAAATACAGAATTATTGCATGGATAATGACTGTGTGGGCAGTTTTAATTGTTCTTTCTACACAGTTTTTGAAGCAGCATGTATTGGTGGATATTTTGGGCTCGTTCATTGCAATTGGGCTTTATTTTTTGTTTTATAAAATATTTCATCTTGAAACCGAAAGATAGTAAAATTTAAAAAATGTTTGAGGGGGTATAAAGCAATGCTTAGAAAATACAATTTGTTTAAATTGAATGTAAAGAAGCAAGGAAAAACAGCATTGAAAGGTAAGAATTTTCTCTCCTTCAAAAGAGTAATTGCTTTTATCTCTGCAATGTGTATTGTATTTGCTTTTCCTGTATTTTCACTTGGCAGAACTAAGAATAATCATTATTATAATCCCTCTCCACAAATTTCTCTTGAAGATTTACTAAACTCAATTGTATATGTAGGCACTGAAAATGATTACACACTCCAGAATGTTGAAAAGAATCTTCCAGGTGCAATAACAGAGAAAACAATCTCAGAAGAGCAAACGATAGATACGGAAATGACTGTCTGGATAGGAAAGAAAAATTACACAATCACAGAGACAAACGAAACAACAGGAGACTTAATAAAAAGTCTTGAAGAAGAAATGGA
>CAYXJW010000001.1:0-4145 GCA_964465465.1 uncultured Caldisericales bacterium | reverse complement strand
AACCCTCGTAACATACGGATTCTTTTTATCTATGTATATACCTTTCGTTTTTTTATCCGCTCCGTCAACCATCGTTCTAAACTTGAATGTTTTAAAAATTTTTCCGTTCTTTCCAACCCTCTCTTGCATAAAGAACACTGGACCTTTTGAATCAATTTTAATAAGGACTGCAATAACTAAAAATAAAGGTATTAGAATTACCAGCATTAAAAATGCTATAATCTTATCAAATATATCCTTTAAAATACGATTTTTCATTTGTCTGCTCATTGACTAATTTTTTAATCACCTCTATTTCTTTTTCAACTACTTTATCCTCATCGAAATATTTTTCAACCCGTTTTCTTCCATTTCTCCCAAATTCAATTCTCATATCTTTGTTCTCAATTAACTCTATCATGGCTTGCTCTAAGGCTTTTACGTCACCCGGTGGAATGAGAATTCCCGTTTTCCTATCCACAACCTCCTCTCTACAACCTCTAATATTTGTTGCAATCACCGGGATCTCCATAGCCATTGCTTCAAGTATAGATCTTGGCATTCCCTCTCGATATGATGGTAAAACAAACACATCAGTTATTGAAAGGATATCCCTTACATCGGTTCTTGTACCAAGAAAATGCAACTGAGATTTGCTTGATGGGTTCTCATCAAAATAGTTCTCAATAAACTCCCTACAAACTACTCCACGCTTGCAATCCTCAGAAATTTTTCCCACAAGGAGTATATGAACATGTGGAAATAAACTTATAACCCGTTTTGTAGCCTCTATGAGATCAAAAATTCCCTTCTCTTTTACCATTCTGGCAACGCACGTTATAACAACAGCATTCTCCGGTAATCCAAGTTCCTTCTTTTTTAACAGTCTTCTATCGCTCGGAACATTTTCTTTTGAAAAAAAGTTAATATCAACTCCATTGCCAATAGTAATTATCCTGCTTGGTGGAAATATTTTTTCTTTTATTGCAGTCTCTGTATCTTCCTGGCTCTGAGACAGGGCAATAGTTGTTCGCAAAGCAAGTAACTTTTCAACAAAAATTATAATTTTTCTCTTAAATGGGTTCATATTTTCATGAAAGTAGAAACCATGAATTGTATATATTACCAATGGAGTTTTCACAAAAAATGCGGCAATTCTCCCAACAAAAGCTCCTATTGGTGTGTGTACGTGAACTATATCAAACTTCTTCTTCTTTATCAATATTGATAGTCTAACAATTGAGGCGAAATGTTTAACGAAATTGAGACTTCTACTTATTGGAATGTTATGAACCACAAAGCCTTCTCTCTCAATTTCGCTAAAAAAATCGCCTCTTCTACATGAAGCTTCTACAATATATCCCTCTTCTCTTAGTCTTTTCATTAAAGGCAATAAAAGAAAATACACTGTTATATCCAGGGCAGCAACCTGGAGAATTTTTATTTGCCTTTTTCCCATATTTTCTTAAAGTAGTCTATAGTACGTCTTAAGCCTTCTTTTGTATCTACAATTGGCACATAATTTATAATTTTCTTAGCAAGAGTAATATCAGCCAATGAATGCTTTACGTCCCCTATTCGTGCTTCTTTATATACAGGATCTATTGTGGAGTTCAATTCCTTTTTTATGAATTCCGCAAGATGGTTTATAGAGAAATGCTTACCATAGGCAATATTTACGACTTCACCATGAACCTCTTTGGCTTCAGCAGCTAACATATTTGCATTTACAACATTATCTATGTATGTAAAGTCGCGGGTTTGTGTTCCATCTCCATAAATAACAGGTGGCTTTCCCATAAGGTAAGCCACTATAAATTTGGGGACAACTGCAGCATATTCAGAATTTGGATCCTGTTTTGGACCAAAAACATTAAAATACCTAAGCGATATAGTCTCGAGTCCATAAATATTGTAGAAAACACGACAATACAATTCCCCAGTGTACTTTGCAACTGCATAAGGAGACAGGGGGTGAGGTTGCATACTTTCTACCTTTGGAAGCATAGCAGAATTTCCATATGCAGAAGAAGAAGCAGCATATATTACTCTCTTAACCCTATTTTCTTTTGCTGCATACAACACATTCAAAGTTCCATCAACATTGTTTGCATTCGAAGTAATAGGATCATCGATTGATCTTGGAACAGATGGAACTGCTGCTTCGTGAAATATTATCAGAACATCCTCTGTAAGTTTTCTGAGTAAGGGTAAATCCCTTATATCACCTTCAACAAATTCCAACTCGTCTACAAAATCACTAATATTTGAAAATCTACCAGTAGATAAATTATCGATAATCCTGACTTTCTTCCCCATCTCCACAAGCCTTTTTGCTATGTGGGATCCTATAAAACCTGCACCACCAGTTACCAAATATACATTTTTCATCACCACCGCCTTACAATAAAATTACATTCTTCCTTTCCTTACAAACTTTAGTCGCATTTCGCGTATCAAGAATTATATTACTATATTTCACGATAAATTCATAATCATAGACTGAGTGATCTGTTATAATTACCACACAATCTGAAGTTTCGAGAAGATTTTTGTCTAATTTTTTACTTACGAATTCTTTATTTTCTACAATAAATCTGTTAACAAATGGATCATTGTATAAAACATTTGCTCCCTTCTTCATCAAAAGTTTTATAACCTCATATGCAGGTGTTTCTCTAACATCAGCTACATCTTTTTTATATGATACACCTAAAATAAGAATCGTGGAACCATTTATAGCCTTTTTCTGCATATTCAAGCAATCAGCAATACGAGAAACAACATACTTTTGCATTCCCTGATTGATATCATCTGCAAGATCAATAAATCTGGTGGTAAATCGAAATGCTTTTGCTTTCCATGAGAGATATAACGGATCGATTGGAATGCAATGTCCACCAATCCCGGGTCCAGGAACAAATTTCATAAACCCATATGGTTTTGTTGCCGCTGCTTCTATCACTTCCCAAACATTTATTCCCATTTCATAACACAACTGCGCTATTTCATTTACTAACCCAATGTTAACTGCTCTAAATGTGTTTTCAAGCAACTTCGCCATCTCCGCCGAGCGCGAGGAACTAACTTTAATCACATGATTGCAAACTTTTTCGTAAATACCTGCGGCTTTTTCCGTAGATTCCCTATTTACCCCTCCCACAATCTTCGGGGTATTTTCTAGTGTAAAACCTTTCCTTCCAGGATCAACTCGTTCAGGAGAAAAAGCAAGGTAAAAATCTTTTCCGCATTTTAATCCAGAGGATTCAAACAATGGAAGTAATATTTCTTCAGTTGCACCTGGATAAACCGTGCTTTCCAATATTACAACATGCCCAGGTTTCAGATATTTTTTGATCTCCTTTGCTGCGTTTAAAACATATGAAATATCAGGTTCTCTGCTTTTCCCAAGTGGAGTTGGAACGCATACAATTACTGCTTCCGCCTCTTTTATAACAGAATAGTCTAACGTAGGATTGAGAAAACCTTTCGATATCAGACTCTTAACATCAGCATCGGAAACATCACCAATGTAAGATTTACCACTCCTAAGTGAAAAAATTTTGCTCTCATCAAGATCAATCCCAAAAACTACATTATTCCTTTTGCCAAAAGCAACGGCAAGGGGTAAACCCACATATCCAAGCCCAATTATTGCAAGTTTCATTGACACCTCCTTATTTAAAATTTAAAAACTTAAAACTATTATAGTAATCTGGATTAAAATTTTATAAAGTGGTTTTTTTACTAACTTTTTTGGATTTAGAGCCTATGATATGCAAAATTTAGAAGATAAATTTCCGTTTAAATAAAGCCATTCAATTGCGTCGTGGAGGCTTTCAGCAATTGGGCGTGGTTTAAAATTGAGTTCCTTGCGTGCTTTTTCGCTACTTATAAATGAATTCGAACGCAAAACTTTTATCGAATAAGAAGTAAAAATTGGCTTTGTTTTTGTAAAGTGATAATAAATGGGTGTAAGCGGTGCGGTAATTTTTGCGACAAAATATGGCATTTTTATAGAAGGCTTTTTAATCCCTGTGTATTTTTCAAGCAAATTCATAAAACTTTCCATTGTAATACGTTCACCAGAAAGAATGAAGACTTCGCCACGCTTTCCGTTTTCAGCAGCACGAATAAATCCATCTGCCACATCTCTTACATCAACA